>NYTD01000296.1 GCA_002683315.1 Deltaproteobacteria bacterium
CAATGTGAGGATATGTCTGTTTTTCTCTATGACGAAGTTGAATCAAGAATCGTCCATCTGGATGTACGACAAAAGCGTGTACTGATCGATGAATCAAGAGTTTTTCATGAACTTCCTTGCGAGAAACCCAACGAATAAAATTATCATTTTTATCTACTTCAACCACTTCTTCCATGATAAATCCTATATTTGATGAATCATAATCTACCATTATCTCATAATTCATCGGAGCGAACTGATGTAATCATATTCTAGAAGATTTGAGCACGATATAAATGAACATGGCGATAAAAATCTATGTACATTCGTGTACGGGCTTGAACGAATAAATCGTTCGAACCCAGAGATGTCAATTCGTAATGCTATTCTTCTTCTCTGGAGCGGACGAGTGTAACCAAGCCAATAAAAACGATGGGAAGCATGCTTATTCCAACGTTCATTCCTGCAGAGCTACAGCCTGATTTTTCCTCATCGGAACCCTCGGCTGTATCATCTGTCGATTCTTCAGAAGAGGTATCGGTTACTTCCTCTGCGGGTTCTGGAGCGATATCAGCATAGGCGGGAGATAATACGTGAATAGCGAAAAGTATAGAAATGCAAAATGAAAACAAAGTAGACCTCCTGATGGTTTCATTGTCTTTGGGTATGTACATTGTACTTTGGTATCATGAAAAAAGTAAAGAAGTCTTTTATTTATGGGTTGGATGCTTCTATTTTTTCTATCTAGTTCAAAGGTAAAACCTTTTAATTTATGAGATGTAATACTATATTTCACATATACACTTCACGTATATTTGGACATATTTCATGCATGTATATCTCAAGCTTCTTTCTTTGTATGAGAAAAGAGGTTTTCATATTAGGGTCGGCCTACAGCCGCATCATTTTCAAGGACTAAAACCATTGATTCTACCATTTGCAGCTTTGTTTGAAGGTGACAAGCAATATGCATCCGGACTGGGGATATCTCAACTGGAAATCACTGTTTTGGATACCATTTCTTCGTATCGAAAACCCAAAAGTATTTTGTTATTGGAAATGCATTTGGATGGAGCACACTTGCACTCGCGCTGTCAAAAGGGAATCAATAGTTAAAAAATCGTGTCTGGTAGGGGGGCAACATATGATACATTATATATACATTTTGGTGTAAATTGTACGTTATAGAGATGTTTTGTGGGGTATGTAATGTTTGTTTTTTTATGGCTTTCTTGTTCGAGTTCTGGTAATGCTGTTGTTGAGAAGTCACAACCAATTGAAGAGGATACGGCTGTGGTAGATACAGCCGTAGATGATACAGCGTTTGTAGAACCAAGCCAGCCCAGCAGCGAGCCAGATAATCCAGAATTGTCCATTGATGTTTCATTTACGAGCCCCGTGACGGAATCACAGTTTGAAGAGGGAGACAGTGTCTCTTTTGTAGCCCAAGCGATTCTTTCAAGTACCCAAGAAGGCGTATTTGATATCGTTTGGGAAAGTTCTACAGATGGTGTTTTATACACTGAGCAAGTCGAAGACCCTTCAAGTTTATCTTGGAGCACGAATTCTCTATCCCCAGGACTGCACACTATTTATCTGCGCGTAACGGCTCCAGATGGGCAAACAGGAGTTGGTGGTGTAAAAGTAGGAGTCTGTGGTTGGGAATTGGTTGATGACTTTTCCAATCCCATTGATGAAAATGTGTGGTTGCTGCACCGCGATGCATATCGAGATTCACGAGGCTGGCTTGAGATGACGGGCAATGCACAAGGCAAAAAAGGAGCCATATTCAATATTGGAAATGAATTGCAGCCCGGAAATCTGACCATGCGCTTTGATATATCAACAGGTCAATGTGATGAGCCAGACACGGCATGTACTCCTTATACGTGTGATGCGGATGGATTTGCTGTCAGTATCTACAAAACCAATACGGCAGAAGATCTGGTGACGCTTCTTGAAAATACATCGACTGGTGGTGGATTGGGATATGCCTATAATGGAGATGTTTGTGCAAGCAACACCGATTGTATTTCCGGAACAAAATGTGTTGCGGGCACCTGTACTCCCGAATCTTTTCATATTGAGTTTGACACATGGTACAACGAAACTTCTGATCCAACAGAGCTCGATCATGTTGGGATTATGCTCAATGGTGATCAGAGTACACATCATTTGTACTCTGAGATTGCAGATCTGGAAGATAACCTTTGGCATGAGGTGATCGTGAAAATCCGAGGTCAGGATGTAGAAACATGGTTGGATGGGAGCCAAATTATCACGGGAAATATTCCCGGACTTACCTTTAAAGGAGGCTTCATAGGCTTTACAGGGACCACAGGTTCTTGTATTAATTATCATCGTTTCGACAACCTGTATGTTCAGCCGGTATGTACCTATTAGTGATTATATTTCTTCTTGTTTCGTGTATGTCACCCAAGATCACCGACTCCAATTTTGATGCAGTAATAGAATTGGATTCAGGAGAGATAGAGGTCATAGTAGAAGAACCAGAGATGAATATTGAGACTTTTGAGGAATGGTTGACTGAGCATTCAGACTATTCCACAGACCTATTGCGACAAGATCTACTCGGCGGGAGTTTTGGAGGAGTAGAGTCCACACAAGATTCCATCACACATATTCCAATCATTTTTGTTCATGGAAATTCTGACCGTGCGACAGGAGGAGATTTTGGAGGGTGGAAAAAACTTCGAGAGCAATTTTTAGAGCATGGTTATACTTCGGCAGAGTTATATGGTACGACATATGGCTCTGCTGATCCCGGTGATTCTTCGAGCTACACGCATCGAGAAGAATTTGTGCTTCAGGTTCGTCATCATATGGAGGCGGTGTTGGCATATACAGAGGCACCCAAGATTCATGTCATCTCTCACTCTTTGGGTGTGACGATGGCAAGACAAGCGATATTAGGAGGAGAGGGATTCAATGATGATGGTCACCGATTTACCATTGGGCCTTCATTGAGAGATAAGATTTCCGTATTTATTGGTATTGCTGGTGCAAATCAAGGATTGTCTCAATGTTATGGGTCGTTCATGCCAATATGTTCTGTACAAAATGGATTGTATCCGGGTTCATGGAATGGATTGGAAGTTGTGGGAATGTCACATTTTCTACAGCAGCTCAATACACATATGCACTATGAAGGGCAAAAAGTATATTCGATTTGGGGCGATTCCGATGAGATTCTAGGCTATCGATGCTTGGTTTGGGGGATGAACTCATGTCAGCTACCAGGTCAAGATGGTGAGGCTTCTTTTGAGGGGCTTGGACATTTTGAGCTTCGAGATGAGACGTTTGGTATCATGTATGACTGGATTGTGAATTCTGAGTGATGTTGTAATGTTCTTCATTTTGGTAGATTGCAAGGGACGAGAAGAAAAGGTACGATGAGGATTTTCAAAATGAGTGTTTTCATGAAAAGATATTTCTTTGTTCTTGCTCTTTTTTTATGTACTTCTTGCAATCAAACAGCAAAGACTACCATCCAAATATATGATTCTGCTTTGGCTGATGAATCGGATGATACAGATATAGACGTTGTCGATAATGATGGAGATGGTTTTACACAAGGAGAAGATTGCGATGACAGTGATCCATTGATTTATCCGCAGGCTACGGAAATCTGTAATGAACGTGATGACAACTGCAATGGAGAAATAGATGAAGGGGCAGGGGTTGATTGGTATTTTGATTTTGACGAAGATGGGTATGGAGCAGAATTCTTAGAGAATTCATGTGATTCAATACCCAACGCTACACAGTTTGATGGAGATTGTGATGATGAAGACCCATTGGTGCATCCCAACAGCCTAGAGAGAATAGATGGTAAAGACAGCAATTGTGATGGTGCAACAGATTGGTTGGTACAGATCTATGTGGCGGTCGATGATGCGGGTGAATTGTGTATTAATAATGAGATTCTTGGAGATACAGGAGGGTGGAATACGGGAAAAGTCTATGAGAAATGGATGACCACAGGACCGGTTGCTATTGGTATCTATGGTTGGGACGTAGGGTACCAGATCACGGCGGGAATATTTCATCTTGAGATTTCAAATGGAGATGTTTGGACAAGTGACTCATCTTGGGTGTATTCGCCAGATCCTGATAACGAGTCAAGCAAAGATGGGTGGTGTACGCCTCCCTTTGATGATTCTTCATGGGAAAGTGTTCAAGTGATCGGCTCTATTGGAGTTGACCCGTGGGGTAATGCTCCTTCTGTCTTTCCACAAGGAAGTCCTGCCCAATGGATCTGGGATTATTATCCGGTACAGCTAAATAGCCAATATTTACGAAAGGTAATTACTCTCCCATAGTCTTATGTCGCTTTTGGGGGTAGAAATATCCAAATCCGAACTGCATGAATAATGATAAAATCTTCACTAAGATCAGGTGTGATGAATATTCATGCCAACGGTTATCGGTTGTTGACAGAGGCAGAGTGGGAAGTTGTATTTCTCTATAGATTGGTTCCCTTGATTTCTGATCCTTATTCACGAAATGATCTATAGTGGGTTTTTGATTCTTTTTGTCGTCATCATTATATCTTTGAAGGTTCAAATCCTATCTTCCATGACACATATAGATTCGTACATCAATGAATTCAGCTTGCAATCACGTGTTCTTGCAGAAATTTTTTTAGTATGCGTCAAAAATCATTCTGTGACAATCCAAAATATTGTAAATCTTTGTTAGAGGATGGTGTGTACGACGAAGGAAATCGTGAGAAGAACGACAAAAGTTTTTGACCACGATAAATCTTAACATCGTTTTATCAAAAAAAATTATATAATCGATGTTGATAGCATTGAGGAGAATATATGAATCTTGTTGTTTTGGGACTTATTTTGATAGGAGCAAGTTCTTGTCAAATGAAGGGGGCAGAGTGCTCTGCAGATGTTGATGCAGATGGAGATGGTATCGATGATTGTACAGAGCAAGAACTTGGCACCGATGCATCGTTGGCCGATTCTGATGGTGATGGACTAAGCGATAAAGAGGAGGTCGACTGCATAAGCGATCCGTTGGATAATACAGAGCAGTGCTATGCGTGCGGTTGGGAACACAACGACCCTGGAGATTTGACATCAGCAGGAAATGCCATTGGAGATGTGATGGCCAACCTACAGCTTGCCGATCAATGTGGTGAGGTGGTTAATACATGGGACTTTTATGGTGAGTATCATGTGCTATATATGACCGCAGCTTGGTGAGGTGGTTGTACAATTGAGGCCGGTGGCCTTCAAGAAAAACAAGATGCGTTTATTGCAGAGACAGGACTGGATTTTTCCTTTATGTTTGCTCTATACGAAGGATCAGGCGGAAATCCCGCAGTAGCAGAAGACGTTATCGCGTATCATGAGCGCATTGGGGAACCAACTTTTCCTGTATTGGCAGATGGCTCAGGATTGCTAGCAGGTTCAACACCAATGACACAAGAACATCATCCGGAGATGTGTGCTTTGACACCGGAATTTGAAATTATTAGTTGCTACAAAGGGCATGGTGGATATGAGCAAGCATTGGCCGATATCAAAGCACATGCGGGCTTGTAGACACATAATTTTATTGTATCTGTTTTGGTATATGGGGTGCACCCAGTCCCCCCAAGAGCCCGACAAAATTATAGATTCTCTTGATGAAATGCAAGAGTGTCTCAACCGATTTCCTCCAGACGAGAAAAGTACAGAAAATATTACAGAATATGGCGCGTCGCTTCCAACCAGAGAGTCAGCACTACCACAGTTTCTGTCACAAACCCCCTTATATTCAAATATAGTTTCCAAAGAAGTCGATTCTGCCGTTCTATACTTCTCTCCTTCGTATCAGTTGTGGTCCGACAGTGCTGATAAATCACGATGGGTCTATATTCCAGAATGCGCAAAGATAGACTCTTCGAATATGGATGATTGGCAATTTCCGGTAGGGACACGATTTTTTAAAGAGTTTTCTGTAGATGGTCGTCGTGTAGAAACACGTATGGTCTCTCGCATTGGAAAAGGAGCTCGTGATTTTGCTTTTGTCAGCTATCTATGGAATGAAGACGAAACTGAAGCGGAAAAGGTTGGTCCTGAGGGGATTAAAAACGCACTGGGTACGGATCATGATGTCCCATCACTAAAACAGTGCTGGCAATGCCATGGTTCGTATCCCACCGGTGGAGGTCGGCCTTCTCGAGGGTTGGGGTTCTCAGCGATGCAGCTTAATCACGATAGAAGTGGGGTGACACTAGAGCAGCTTGTACAAGAAGAGAGGCTCAGCCACGTACCCACGGTATCTATTGGGATTCCTGGTGATGAGGCAACACAAGAGGCGCTGGGATATCTTCATGCCAATTGTGGAAGTTGTCACAATCAAAGTACAGATGGATTGCCACAATTTGATATGGATCTATGGTTGTCGGTAGAGCATACATCCGTGGAAGAGACAGGAGCATGGAAAACTGCAGTAGGGCATAATACGCAGATCTTTAAAGACCAGCATGTTTTCGGTCGGATTGTTTCAGGAGAGCCAGATCAAAGTGCGATATACTATCGGATGTCACAACGCGGAAATATTGCGCAGATGCCGCCCGTCGCATCCAAGCGAATTGATGAAGAAGGTTTATCTGTTGTGCGACAATGGATTGAGGCGCTACCATGATGTGGTTGTATCTAATGGTGGGGTGTATATCATCAACAAAAGATACGGCTGTATCACATCAGCCTGCGGTTGATACACAACAAGAGGAATTATCGGCGTTTGAAGTTACGGGGACGGTGATCGATACGGAAGGAGTTCCTGTATCGCAAGCAGTGGTTCAAGTTGGTGGACAAGAAAGTACACGTACGTATACGGACGAGAATGGGTGGTTCTCTTTATGGTTTGAAGATAATGGTTTTGGGCATCCTGCAATTGTGGCTTCAAAAGAAGGGTATCGCGCACGCGGATACGAGTTTTTTAAGCCAGACACACCCATTACCATCACTATTCTTCCCATCGCAGATCCCGACAACACGGAATATGAATTCCAAGATCCTGGTGACGGATTTGATGCCATGGAAGAAAATTGCAGTCACTGTCATACAGATTTTGTTCATGATTTCTTGACTTCGGCCCATGCTGAGGCGACAAACAATCCTTTGTTGCAAGATTTATATGCTGGAGTGACCAAAAAATATAGCACAGCAGAAGATTGTGAAGAAGGAGGTGGAACTTGGAACATGGGATTAGAGCCCGGAACAGTCAATCGAATTCAAAAGTGCTATCTTAACGAGGGGGTTCTTTCCGACTTGAACCCCAACTGTGCACAAGCACAAGAGGCTTGTGACGATCCTGATATTTCGGCCGATATCGCGCCAGAATTTTTTGGAGGATGTGCAGATTGTCATGCTCCGGGCATTGATGGAACATTGGGTGATCGAAATCTACATGATGCCACGGGATTGGCCTACGAGCTTGGGGTGCACTGCGATACGTGTCACAAAGTTCGTGATGTCGATATGTCACAGCCTGCGGGATATGGAAAACGCTTGGTGGTTCATCGACCATCGGAGCCGGGTCGAAATACATTCTTATGGGAGCCTGTTTTTTATGGTCCTCTTGAAGATGTGGCCAATATAGCTATGGGTGGAAGTCCGCAGCCCAAATTTAATGAAGCCGTTTTTTGCTCGGGTTGTCACGAGCAAAAGCAACAAGCACTGATTCAAGATCAGATCCTAGATGCGCAAGAATGGCCACAGGGTCTGCCCGTTCACAGCACATACAGCGAATGGAAAGACGGCCCGTACAATCAAGACAAAACCCAGTGTCAGTGGTGTCATATGCCAGCATCTATGGATCGAGCCAATGCTGTTGATATTGCAACTGTGGAAAATCAATCCATTACCTTTGGTTTTCCCAGAGAGCCAGAGGATATTCGTCAGCACATCTTTCGAGGCCCACTGCAAGGAGAACCGAGGCTTATCGACACAGCTGTGCATGTAAGTTTGGTCAGTGAGAATCATGACAACACACTATCTGTAACTGTCTCTTTGTCTAATATAGGATGTGGGCACGCTATTCCAACAGGAGAGCCTATGCGATCCCTACTTTTGGTTGTAGAGGCAACAGGAAGCTGTGGCTCTTTGAATCCCAGTGGTGGAATGACCATTCCCGATACGGGTGGATTTATTGCACAAGGGGTGATTGGAACGACTGTGGATATTGTAGGGACGAAGCTGAGTTGGTCTTCACAACAACCTGTTTTGGAAGAAGGGCAGGTGATTCGTGTGGTTCGACCCACGGGAATGTATGAGCAATATGAAGGAATAGATTCTTTTCAAGGAGAGCAAAGAACACCTGAGGAAAAGGGAATAGAGACAATGTTTCCGATTGGTCATGCACAGATCCTGGATGTTTTAGAGGAGGATATTCTTCTTTCTACCGCTTTGGATGTGCAACAAGGAGATATTGTATATCTCGGAGAATCTGTTCCCACAGAATCTCTGGAAGGTCACGATTCGCTACCGATTGCAGGGCATGCTGGATATGCTTTTTCAAAGGTACTGGTGGATGCACAAGGAAATCGTCATGTACCGCATTATCGTGCGGTTGATATTGCAAGCGACAATCGGATTGCTCCGGGGAGCAATGTTCGCACACAGCATGAATTCTCAATTCCACAAGGCTGTACAAGTGGTCAGATTACGGCTCGACTTTTGTATAGACCGGTGCCGATCTCTCTAGCAAAGCCAAGAGGCTGGGAGGCTCTCGATTATGTGATCGCAACATCACAGTCTTCATGGTGAAACGATTCTAGAAGAGTGATGTAATCACGTATGCCATGGTATAGAGAAGTCCGATATTGACTCCCCAAAATAGATATTGCCATCGCATCTGTTTGGCGCTGAGTTCAACTGGGATTTGTGTGGCTGTTGCGATAATAATGATATTTGTGTACAAGGAGCTAATGATTGCGATGGCCATTGCGGGACCGATCATCGCCGGATCATCCATACTGTTCAGAAGATTGACACTCCCATAGATGATCCCAAACAAGCCCGAAGCAATTCCACCTCGCATGATACGATAGGAAAGAGGATATTTGTTTCGTTGGAGAGTAAGGAGAGGAAGTCCCAAAATCAAAAAGAGCATACTTGTGGTGTCTATGAATGCTAGATTCAAGTGCGAGAAGAGAAAGAACAAGCTGCCAGCAGCGAGAATGGTCGCACCGGTAACGGAAGGTCGAACGACTCCGTCGAGTTGATAATCATTTGTATTGCGAAGAATCCATGATGTGATGGCATATACAATTACTCCATACCATGATGTGAGCATGGCTATGCGAAATGCAGGAGCGAATGCACTTGGATCACTCATATTTATCAGCATCATCATGAATCCGATAAGTGTTCCAAGGATTCCAGCCGGAAGGGCTATGCGACGGATTCCTTCCACAAGATGAATGCGAGTGATCCCTCTGGTTATAGCGGATGGTATAAGTGTACTTATTCCAACGAAAAACATGCTTGGTATATCGATCATCATGGCTATCTCTAGAGGGATAATGGGTTGCATTCAAACTTCCTTTGTGCAGTATGTACAAACGGAGCAGAGAGAAAAAGAGTGAAATTATTTTTGTTCAAAAAGCACAAATTGTTCTTTTTTCCCTTTCTTATGTATGCGGGCATATACCTGTGTGTTCAGGATAAATCCGTGTCCTTTTTTCCATATCCATTCTTTACGAGTGTGGTCAAGCGTATCACTGAGGTACATGTCCTTGCTGATAAGTCTGTTTTGATCGATGTAGCTATTTTTCAAAATCTCCGTTTCTTCAAATCCAACAATCACAGGTTTTTTGGTTGAAAAAGTTACTTCTGTTAGTTTTGGTACCTTAAATTTAAGTCGGACAAGTTTGTTTTTGAGGGTTTGACGGTAATAAATAGACCACTTTGATCGAGAATCAGAGTGACACAAAACAGAGAGTAAAAGACCATCTTTTCCCAGATCATATTGCTCGACATTTTGAAAACTGCCTTGTAGTGCAGGACATATTTGCTCATATTCTTTTTTTGTTTGCTCGATAACTTTTTGTGCGATCGCTTCAGGAGCTTGTTTTACTTCCTGTGGTGATAGGACAGTATCATATGGAGTAAGTTGAGGCGTCTTATATGGCCACTTCCAAATATATAGATCTTCTTGTGGGCTGGCTTGTGCAGCAGACAAGCAGCACAGGAAAGATAGAAATAAAATAAAAAGAGGTATTGAGGGGGACTTCATTCCTGTTCTCCGAGTGAGGTTGGCGAGTACAAGTCTCCTACGGAATTATGCTTTTTTTCTAAATCAAAAAAATAATTTTTCTCATAGAAGGATGAAATAGGTCTTTTGACGTTTCTTTGCATTGGAACAAGACAGATACGACGAGGGAAAAAATGATATTTACGCTTGTGTTTTTATGTATGCAGCAGGTGTATGCACTATCTTGTGATTTTGAAATGATGCCAGAGTATGACGATGTGCTTCCGGAATATGATCTCATCTTCGAAGGGAAAATGGTAGAGCGAACAACGCCCCAAAAAACACCTCCCTTTAATATGTGGATGCCTGCCGGTTTGTACGAATTTGAGATTCAAAAAGTATGGAAAGGAGTTGAAAAGCTAAAAAATATAAAGGTCTGGGGCAGTGCTACATATCATGGATACAGCGCATATAAAAAGGGGGATTCATACATTGTATATGTGAAATATCATCGAGGATACCCGCTTACTTCTCCGGGGATGTGCGGCCCAGATCATGTGTATTCTGAAACCACAATGCGAGAGTTACTTGCCGAGTATGAAGGGGATATGAAGTCCATGCAGGCCAATACCATGGATGTAGAGCTAATTCTAGGCAATGATGGAACAGGCTCATTACGATTATCCAACCCCAAATCGTTATGGAGAGGCATCAATCATCCATTAGAGCATTCAGATTCTCTCTCTTTCCTAATACGAGATGGTGATGGGAATCAATTGTCTCCAACAACGAAAAAGATAGACTGGGATTTGAAAGGAAGTATCAATTTGTCCAAAGAAGAGCCTTTTTCTACTTCGATATCTGTGCTTCGTTATCTGCAAGGAAATATATCGTACAGATATGCATTGGAAGAAGGGAAGACCTATCATATTGTTGTACTGTATTCGCCTTTTGGAGCAGATAAATATCGCTTCGAGTCCAATAAAGTGACGATTACGTATACCAAGGTAGAGAAATAGAGTTAACGAACGAGGAAGAACCCTTGTTCAGAGCCATAGTATGCTGCTCCCCCCCACTGACTGGTGTTGGTAGCATTCCATCCAAGCTGAATCTGTGCGGGTATGAGATATTCTGGCTCTAAGTGTGTGATCGGGGTATCGTTTCCACATCCCATGTATACATTTTCTACGGTGGTTTCCTGAATGCTGGTGTGGTATACAAAGAAGCTGTCCTGCTCGTCATCGGGTTGTGTGCCATATGTGAGCAAGATGAAGTCGGTTCCAGCGCCATTGGATATCAATACCTCATGTCCCATTCCATCGGTACTATGGATTGTTCCGCTGTATACACAAGAGTCATCGACAGAGCCGGCGATCATTTTGGTA
>NYTD01000297.1 GCA_002683315.1 Deltaproteobacteria bacterium
GGTATTGTTTCCCTTTCTTTTCAATCATTGCCCAATATGAGAAGCCACGCGCACCATTGGAATCTTCCTCAAAAGATTGTCCTTGTGGTACTGCTTTGTAGGTACCTTTATTTTTTCCTTTGATAATTTGAAAAGAGTTTCCATTGATCTTTGCGAGGGTTTTGTTTGCAGCTGGATCTTCTTCATTAAATGTTGAAATGACACATCGTTTGGAAGCCATTCCATTTTCGATTATGCGCCCAAATTTATGTTTAAACCAAACGGGCTTCACTTGTTCACAAGCATCTTTTCTGTTTCCAGAACATGCGCGTTCAAAAAGAGGAAGAGAGTCTTTGAGTAGTTTGTTTTCTACTTTGTCTTCAATGATTAATTGTGCTGCAAGAAGGCAAGAGTGATCATCATTTTGATTACATGATTGTGTATACAGTTTAAAGGCTCTGTTATTGTTTTGGGCGACGTAGACTCCCTTTCTGTAAATATCACCAAGAAGACGACAGCTTCGTTCATAGTTGAGATCACACCCTTTTGAAAGGAGTTTGATTCCTTCTGCATTGCCACCAGGTAGAGTTCCTTTTAGATACAAAACACCGAGCTCAGCACAAGAACCTCCATCAAATAGTGTTTCGCATCCATTTTCATAATACTTTTTTGATAAACGTATGTTCTTTTTGATCAGTGTGCCTTCTTGGTATAATCTCCCCATTGCTCGACATCCCAAGCCTTGTTTTTTTCCACATGTATTCATATACAAGTCCACGGCCATTTGTGGATCAAATGAAACGTAGCTGCCTGATTCAAGTAAGGAGGCAAGTTGAACGCAAGCACTTGGATCATCCGCTTTGCAGCTTGATTGTAAAAGTTTGACTCCTGCGGCAGGATCAGAAAAAGGATTCATGGAATCTAGTTTAAACTCTGCAAGCTGAGCACAAGCGGGGATGTATCGTCCATCGCATGTTTTTTCAAGCAGCTCTGTAGCTTGTTCTATATTCTTTTCAAAACCCCTGCCTTTCGCATATAGGTTCGCCAGACTGTAACAGCTTCGATGATCTCCGCGCCCACAAAGATTGTCATACATAATCGAAGCCACTTGTTCCGATAGATTGCCTATTCCACTTAGGTTGAGACGAGCAACATTGTAGCATGCTTCTCCATGATTTCCTTTACATGCCTTTTCTTGAAGCAACAAGGAGTATGAAGCATCTTTGGCGACTCCAATTCCTCGTTCATATAAATCAGCTAGATCAACACAAGCCTGCATGTGGTTTTGTTGGCATCCTTTTTCAAAGAGTCGAAATGCTTTCAATTGATTCAGTTCTACACCCAGACCTTTTAAATAAAGATGTCCCTTACGATAGCAGCCATAGGTATCGTTGGCCTTACATGCTTCTTCATAGAGATCTTTTGCTTTGATTCCATCTTGTTCTACTCCAACACCCGCAGCATACATATCACCCAAATGTGTGCATGCAGCAGCATAATTTCGGTCTTCACAAGCAAATCGAAAATCCTCTACAGCACCAATAGGGTCATTAGCAGAATTACTAGGATGGCCCGCGACAAAACCTTTTGACCATCCGGAAACGGTACATGACAAGGGTTCTTTGTATTTATTTCGGCATCGGATTTCGAAGAATTCACCTGCTTTTGAAGGAACAGAACGATTGTCTTCTCCGGTCCAGTCTTTATACTCACATGTAGGTAGATATGCAGATTTCTTCGGACGCATTTTACAGATTCGTCTGTATTCTTTTTTTCGTGCTTCACCTTCTAAGACAGCAATGGAAGAGATGATATCGGATCGGAAGAGTTTTAGAGCAGCAATTCTTCCTTTCCATGTGTCCTTATGAGCCGCTTGTGCGGACATAGGAGTGAGAAAAAAGAAACTAAGGAACAGTAATAGAACTCTCATTGGGATACCTTATAAATAATTTTTGTACAATTTGTATACACTGTCGTATGAACATATCTTTATATAACGGTTTCTCATCAAAAGACTGATTTCATTTTTCAGAGAAATTCTGCGTTGTTAACAAATGTGCCGTGAAATCCAAATGGAACTCGGTTCCCTATATGTACTCGAGCAATTGGGCCGATAGAGACATTCTCAGCATCGAAAAAATCCAGTGTGCTGGTATCATTACGTCTATTATATACAAATCCTATTAAATTTCCTTCTCCTTCAAGAGCATCATGAGATTTTGGAATAAATGTAAACTCTCCACAATCAAATTCATCTGGATATGTAAATTTGTCCAACCTAGTTCCTTGTTGGTTGTAACAAACAACCCCCGAAAAGCGAACTGGGTCTGTTACTTGTGAACCCGTAGGAGTAAGTGTAGAGAAAAATAATTTTTGATGCTCTATTCCAGCAAAACGAGAGTCTACAAATCCAAAGTCGACCCGAAGGTCATCACAAGGTCCTTCTGACAGGATCCCTTTTTGAGGGTGAATGTGATATTGATAAAGTTGAGATGGGAAATTGATATCGTAAGGAGACCGAACCCAAAGCTTTTTAAAATGACTTAATTGAACAATGACGGTTCCATCCTTCTTTTCAAATGCATTTGCAGTATGAAAACAAAACCCTGTTTTGATATCAAACCATCGGACATCGCTGGCAGTTCCTGTACGTGGAAAGAGCCCCAATCTCGCTCTATACTTGTCTCCTTGCCATGAATATGGAAATTGCCCCATGACTGCTTTCATTTTGGAAAAGACGATAGGAAGATCCAGAAAAATAACATAATTCTCTGTTCGCTGAAAATCATGTTGCATAGAAGACCCGGGTAGATCGATATCGATCCTTTTTGTTATTTCCCCGTTTTCATTGGCTTCTCGGTAATGCAAAAATGGATTGGAGAAAAAAGACATCCCATAAAATTGTAAGTTTTGCGTAGTAGGATGAACTTTTGGGTGGGCTGTCATTGCAGCTTCAAGTGTATTATCAAATCGATATACGCCTTTTGTACTTAAATCTGAATTAATCTCATAAGGGAATCCGATTTCCATGAGCGAAAGAAGTTTTCCTCCATATGCAATGATGCTGGTGTTACTCATGTTGTCTTTTTTGTCGATGGACATTTTTTTTCCATCTTTCACCAGACTTGTTTGTACCCATCGATTCCGGTAATGCATAGGCTTGCCATTTTTAAACCAGATTCCATGAAGCATTCCATCCCCCACAAAATAATGAGGAGCATTTCCACCACGGAAATTTCCACCATTTCGAACATACAGCCCGTGAATGTGTTTGGGAATCTCTCCTTCAACGCGCAGATTGCTTCGGTCGAATTCTTCTTGTAGAGGAGCATATCCTTCTTTGATCCACCATGTGTTTGAATGATATTCGGAGAAAGTTGCACATGAGGGAAGAATTGTGGCTGTTCCACCAGCGGAGAGAATTGAGAGTAGTTTTCTACGATTGAGTTCTGATTTCATTACGTCTCCATCAAACAATTGTTGACGATATGGCTGGTGGCTCATCTCACTAGTTCGTCCACGATAATATTTCAAAGGATGTGGATCAAGAATGTGTCAAATGGATTTATGTGTTACGTCCAAAACATAATAATCAATGAAAAATGGTGAATAAATATGATTTGGATTTTGATCTTTAGCTGTGATTTGTCTTCAGAAGTAGAGAAGACGACAATAGCGGATACAGCTATACTGGAAGACTTTGATGGCGATGGGTACTTCAGTGATGAAGACTGCGATGACTCTTCCAATGTTACGAATCCGGGGGCTGTTGAAATTTGTGATGGCGCAGATAACAATTGTGATGGTGTCATAGATGAAGGTGTGCAGAGTATATTTTATGCGGATGTGGATGGAGATGGTTTTGGAATAGAAGATGAGATGATAGAGGCTTGTTCTCCAGAAGAAGGTTTTGTAAGCAACGGAAATGATTGTGATGATTCGAATGCGGATATTTATCCTGGAACAAGTGAGGTTTGTGATGGTTTAGACAACAATTGCGATGATGTCATAGATGGAGATGACGCCATTGATAAACAAGAATGGTTTCAAGATTTGGATGGAGATGGATTTGGTAGTGCACAGTCATTGAACGCTTGTTTTGCGCCATCGGGGTATGTCGATCAAGGAACAGACTGTGATGATTCGAATGCGGATATTTTTCCTGGAGCAGAGGAAGTCTGTAATGCACGAGATGATGACTGTGATCTTGAGATAGATGAAGAGACTCCAGCGCAGACATGGTATCCTGATGCAGATGAGGATGGTTTTGGCGATAATACAGCAGCCATCATTTCTTGTGAACCCCCACAAGGATATATTCTGCTTGGTGGTGATTGTGATGATGCAGACTCAGATCAATTTCCAAATTCCGAAGAATATTGCAACAACGAAGATGATGATTGTGATGGGAATGTAGATGAAGGTTCTCTAGACCCAAGTATTTGGTATGCAGATTTGGATGGAGATGGTTTTGGGGATCCAACGGCGACTTCGATAGCGTGTGAAGCGCCTCCACAGTATGTAGCAGATTTATCGGATTGTGATGATGGAGATGTTGCAAAAAACCCGAATGCAGATGAGGTTTGCAATGATGAAGATGATAATTGTGATGGAGTGATTGACGAAGGCTCGGCTGTTGATGCGAGCGATTGGTATGCGGACGCAGATGGTGATGGATTTGGAAATGCTGCGACTTTGATCTCAGCTTGTGAAGCGCCACTTGGACATCTAGTAGATGCAAGTGATTGCGATGACACGAACGAGAATATTTATCCAGATGCTCTTGAGATATGCAATGCTCTTGATGATAATTGTGACGGAATAACAGATGGGAGTGATTCGTGGGCAGATACAGCACAACCGTATCGAATACCTTTTACAGTTACGGGTGGAAGTTTCTCATCAGAACAGTCTCCAATCGTAATGGACGTTAATTTTCGCGATGCACTGGATTCACTTGGAGATTCTTCATCATTCAATCCCAATGATCTTCGCATTATGTCTCAAGATTGTGGAATAGGTACGCCTGAAATTCCGAGTCAATTTCTTGATTCATGGCTTGGGATTATGAGTAAATCATCAGATATCAATCCGATAGGAGATGAGGAGGGAACGGTCGCTTTTCTTTTTGATCTTGATGGAGATTACTCGACCAAAGAACTTCTTGCTGCAGGTGATGTTCATCACTTGGCAGTATATTTTGGTGGTGGGTTAAGTGCTCCGATGTATTCTACACCTCTTGTAGCAACCTCTTCACAAATTGCAACAGGTGCGAGTACAGTGGATTTTTTAGATACTGCAGGTGGGATGATCTCTTCGGTAACCATAGGCTCCTCTCCATCACTTATGAGTCAAGTGGATTCTTGTTGTGGTAACGGTCCGTATATTTCAAGTTGGAATGTTGACCCTCAAGATGCAGCAGGTCAATTGACATTACTTGAAGAAGGACCTATTTTTGCAGCAGTAGAGGCTACCGGTGAACGAGGAGATTCTTCTGGTAGTTATTCATATTCCTATGTGTATTGGATGTTTGCACACCGTCCTGAGATTTATTCAAAGGTACATCAGGTGACCACATCTGCAATGACTGTATCTCACCCAGGTTCTTGGGTGTCTGGACTTCGTCCGTGGGAAAGCATTCAAAGTAACATCACTACTGGGGCAACATTTTCGAATGA
>NYTD01000298.1 GCA_002683315.1 Deltaproteobacteria bacterium
GTTGCTGGTATGGGAGCTGACCTTTTTGAATCCTATGCTGGTGCGATCATCGGTACTATGGTTCTCGGAATGGGTTTCACTGTTGCAGGACAAGATGCTGGCATGGGACCGATCGTTCTTCCTCTTTTGATTGCAGCTGGTGGTATTATCTGTTCCATCATCGGAACTTTCTTTGTAAAAGCGAAAGAAGGTGCAGATACCACACAAATCCAACATGCACTTGATTTTGGTGCTTTTGGTGCAGCTGGTGTTATGGCTGTTGCTACATTCGGGTTGGCTAATATTCTTTGGCCGCAAGGTGAAGTGATGCTTGCTGGAAAGCAAGTGACAGCAATCAATGTAGGCGTCGCAACCGTTATCGGTCTTGCGATTGGTGTTCTTGTTGGTATGATTACATCATATTACTGCTCAATGGGTAAAAAGCCTGTAAACAGCATCGCTGAAAACTCAAAAACCGGTGAAGCGACAAACATTATCGCTGGTTTGGCTGTAGGTATGGAATCAACTGCTATACCGATGTTCCTCATTGCATTCGGTATCGTATCTACATATGCTGTTGCAGGTTTGTACGGTGTTGCGATTGCTGCTCTTGGTATGCTTTCCACAACAGGTATCCAGCTTGCGGTTGATGCATATGGTCCGATCGCAGACAATGCTGGTGGTATATCAGAAATGGCAGAACTAGATCCACATGTTCGTGAAACAACAGATAAACTTGATGCGGTAGGAAATACAACTGCTGCTATTGGTAAAGGATTCGCGATTGCATCAGCAGCGATGACAGCACTTGCTCTTTTTGCCGCCTTTATGCAAACAGCGAAAATTACTGAAATCGATATCGCCAATCCTGTCGTTATGTCTGGTCTCTTCCTCGGTGGTATGCTTCCATTCTTGTTCTCATCATTGGCAATGCGTGCAGTTGGTGATGCAGCTATGGATATGATTGACGAAGTTCGTCGTCAGTTCCGTGAGATCCCTGGTCTAAAAGAAGGAAACGCTGAGCCTGATTCTGCACGATGTGTAGAAATTTCTACAAATGCCGCGATTCGTCAGATGGTTCTTCCTGGTTTGATCGCTGTTATCTCTCCAGTACTTGTGGGTTTCATCTTGGGTAAGTTCGCTCTTGGTGGTCTTCTCGCTGGTGTGACTGTAACAGGTGTTTTGATGGCGATCTTTATGTCCAATGCCGGTGGTGCTTGGGATAATGCAAAGAAATCCTTCGAAGGTGAAGGTTTCACTGACTCAGAAGGGAACTTGCATCCAAAGAAAATCGACGGCGAAACCAATCCTACATATGCAGCATCTGTTGTTGGTGATACCGTAGGTGACCCGTTCAAGGATACTGCTGGCCCAGCCCTCAACATCCTTGTAAAACTTATGTCCGTAATCGCTCTTGTTCTAGCACCGTTGCTTGCAGGACCTCTTGGAAACGGACTTTTCAATCTGTAAACAATAACCTCTGCGGGGAGGTATTCCATCTCCCCCAATTCCTGTCCATGTGGAGGATACAATCATGTATCAAAATGAATATGAAGTCGTATTTATCACCAGCGCTGAGCTTGGTGAAGATCAATACAACGCCGTACTCGCAAAGGTAACAGAAACCATTGCCAAGTACGAAGGTACAGTTCTTGTACAAGAATCTTGGGGGCGTCGTAAGTTCGCGTATCCCATTCGCAAGCAAAAATACGGAATGTATACGCTTTTAGATTTTGTTGGACCAGCAACTCTTCCCAAAGAGTTGACTCGTCTCTCTCGTCTTGATGACAAGTTCATGCGTCTTGTTACAGTAAAGATAGAAGATCGTGTTGATGCAGCTGTTGCAAAAGAAGCAGCTGAAAAGCGTAGTACCCAACGTCTCGAAAGACTTAACTCAAACTCATAGGAGCATACGATGGCAAAAGCAATGAGAAGAAAAAAAGTTTGTCCCTACAGTTCAAACCCTTCACTCGTAATCGACTACAAAAACCCCAAGCAGTTACGGCAGCATCTTACGGAAGGTGGAAAGATTGTTCCACGTCGTATCACTGGAGTTAGTGCAAAATATCAACGCCAAATAGCCAAATCGATAAAACTTGCACGTCAACTCGCACTCTTGCCGTACACAGCAAGTGAATCCTAGGGAGTAGACATGAAAGTAATTTTACAAGAAGATGTGTCCAAGTTGGGCGCAATGGGCGATGTCGTAAAAGTCCGAGATGGCTATGGACGTAATTTCCTAATCCCTCGTGGATTGGCGATTATCGCAGATGAAAAGAACGTTCGTAAGCTCAAGCACCTGCAAGGGATTGCACAAGCCAAAGCAGCCAAAGAACTTGCAGAATCACAAGCAGTAGCTACACAGCTGGAAGGCGTCAAGATTGGATTTGTTCGCGAATCCTCTGATGAAGAAAAGCTGTTTGGTTCAGTGACATCTCGCGATATTGAGCAAGAGTTAACCAACAAAGGATTTGCTATCTCTCGAAAGAATATTCTTTTGGCAGAAGCGATCCGTGAGTTTGGTTCTTTTCCTGTGGAGATTCAGCTTAGTCGTGGTGTAAAAGGCACAATTACGGTTATCGTTCAAAAGTAATCGAATGATTTCAACATCAAATTGCGTCTTGGCTTGTCCTTGACGCTTTTTTTTTTGGTTGTCATTCGTGAATGATGTTGGGGGAAAAATGGATGCGCAGTTACATCTGAGTAATATAGAAGCAGAACGAGTTGTTTTGGGTGGTTTGATTATGGGGGGATATCAAACTTCATCGATCACGCAATTTCTTGTTGCTGATGATTTTTATCGAGAAGGTCACTCTATTCTGTATCAAACGATTATGGATATGCTTGCTGAAAATATTGTTATTGAATTACCAGCAGTGGTCAGTAAACTCATTAGCAGTCAGCAGATAGAAAAAGTGGGAGGAACCAACTATGTTGCGAATCTTATCAACCAAACAGCGAGTTTGTATAATCTCGATTATTATGGCACGCTCATCAAAGAATCTGCCCAGAAAAGAGCGCTTCTTAAAAACCTGAAAGAGATAGAGCAAAAATTGCTAACAGAAGACATTCCACTTCCAGAGATGTTTGACTTCGCAGAGTCTCGCCTTTTTGAAGTGACTCAAAGTTCAGAAAGCAAAGATTGGCAAGATATTGCTAGCATTCTTGGTAAAGAGTTTGTTCGTATTCAAAATTTGATTGAGAATCGAAATGAAGTGTCGGGTATGGACACCGGGTTTATTGATCTCAATAAGTTATTGGCTGGTTTTCAACGCACAGATTTGATTGTATTGGCTGCTCGTCCTGCAATGGGTAAAACAGCGCTCGCATTAAATTTTATGCTTGCAGTTGCCAGAGAAGGGGTTGGTGTGGGAATGTTCTCGCTTGAGATGAGTGCGGGGCAACTGGTTACGCGTTTGCTATGCTTAGAAGGAAAGGTAGATGCAGGTAAAGTTCGAACTGGTTTTGTTAGTAGAGAACACGAACTTCCTCGTCTCATTCAGGCCAGTGATTCTTTGTACCAGATGCCAATATTTTTGGATGATGAAGCGGGAATTAATATTAATCAACTCCGTTCGAAAGCACGTCGCCTCAAGGTGACAAACAAAAACTTAGGAATGATTATTATTGACTATATTGGTCTTATGACTGGGGATAAACGAATGAGTCGACAAGAACAAGTCTCTGAGTCTTCTCGTGGTCTAAAAGCTTTAGCAAAAGAGTTGGATGTATGTATTATCGTTTTGTCTCAGTTAAATCGTGGTGTTGAGTCTCGTACAGACAAACGACCAATGCCCAGTGATCTTCGTGAATCTGGAGCGATTGAGCAAGATGCCGATATTATTATG
Organism: Deltaproteobacteria bacterium; assembly: GCA_002683315.1. GTDB lineage: Bacteria > Myxococcota_A > UBA796 > UBA796 > UBA796. The sequence goes on from NYTD01000298.1 coordinate 3,828, forward strand.
TTTATCTATCGTGATGAGTACTATAATCCCACAACAACGTCTGCTCCTGGAGTTGCCGAAGTGATTATTGCAAAACAACGGAATGGTTCTGTTGGTACAGTAAAGCTCGCATTTATCAAGGAGTTTACTCGATTTGAAAACCTTATGGAGGAAGGTGGAGACTACATATGATTCTTGTAATAATTTTCTTTTCTATCTGTTTTGCGACTCCCCAAACATCTTCTTTTCGTAAAGGGAAAAAAGTCCGAGTTTTTATGACATATGGTGATGCTATCGAGGGATGGGTCTCTCAATATTCTTCGACATGTATTGTGATTAGCAATCGTTCCGGTTTACGAGCATTGGATCTTCGAACGGTAGAGTCCGTAGAATTGGATTCTCTTCGAATTCCTAAGAAAGAACTTCTTTTATTACTTCGTCAGGAAAAAGAAGAACGGATTCCACCGAAGAGATCAAGCATCATTATTTTGGGCTCATTGAATGCGGGACTCCCATTTGGTTTGATTCAACAGAAACGGGAGAGTATTGGTTTGGGAGTCTTGGATGCTGCTTTTTTGGGGGGAGGTATTTATACATTTGTTCAGCAGCGATCGGCGAGTATACCGATTTTTATCGGTTTAATTGGCCTTCGATCGTGGTCTATTAATGAGGTACTGTCTCGTAGTCGTACTAAAGTGATTCCAGAATCAATAGACGCTTGTATAAAGTAATGACATATGGGTGTTCGACGAGTATCTAAGGAAATAGTTTGATGTCTTATTCTTGCAACGTTTCGAAAAGGGGTATGATGTACATTCTGTTCTATAAAAAATAAGATTAGGTTTGTCTATTTTAAACTCTCTTTGCATAACTCGTATCTAAGATTGTTTGACGTTGTGTGGGCTTTCTAATATATTTAATCTTGTTTACACAATTGCAATTTGAACACCGTTTTTCGCAGTCATCACAAACATAAGCGACTATATATATTGAGAGGTTTCAATGGAAACAAACAAACTGGAATTAGACAAACTTCAGGCTTCTTTGGATCGCTTAGAAGAATACAAAAGCTATATTGAACGAGCCAGTTCCCAAAAAGGAACATTTCCATTATCTGTCGTTCAGAAAGTTATCTTAAATTATGAACTTCGTATCGAGGTCGAACTTGAATATTCTCGTCCCATCATGGTGCATATAGAAGAACGTTGTCTCTCAGTACAAGAAGAATTACAAGCGATTCAAGCACAGGCAGAACAACCTGAAGAGCTACAAGAGCTTGACCTTTTGTACACCATTGGAGCGCTTGGTGAAGAAGATTACCAACGACAAAAACGCGAAATAGAGCAGAGTATGGTTGTGGGGGATGAAGACAGCCTTCAGCAAGAGATCGATCTATTATCCCATTATCTTCATCGTTGGAGTAGGCTTCAAGGTAGCGAAAACTTGGTCCAAGAAGAGTCTTTGCCTGAAGCAATAGAAGATGTTGTGGAGGAGCTGCCTGCTCCGGATCTTGTGGAAGAGGTTCCTGTTCTTGAACCTGATCCAAGTGAAGATCTCTTTTCAAAACCTGACCCAAATGAAGATTTCTTTGCAGAGAAAAAAGTTGATACTCCACTTCCTCCACCTCCTCCACCTTTGCCAGACCATCCAATGGATATGGTGGAAGTAGAAGATGACTCCATTTCAGAAGTACAGTCCTTTCCCGAGCCTGCAGAAGAACTTGTTATTGAAGAGTCTTTTGTGGAGCACGAAACCTTTCTGGTTGATGAAGAACCAGATTTAGGAGGAGAACAATTACTTAATGATTCATTTCTGGACGAAGAAAGTGATTTTGGGGCTTTGGGAGAAGAATTACCACTAGAATTAGAGGAAGAACCAGCACCAGATCTTGATATTATGCCAAGCTCATTTGATGTTCATTCTGGGTATGAAGAGTCTCCCGTATCCAATGATATTCGTTCTGCGATTTTACTGAAGAATGAAGGGTTACCCAACGAAGAAGTACACACATTCTCTGGAGAACAATACTCAATCGGGAGACACCAAGATAATGATATTCAAATCAAAGGGGATACCAAAGTCTCTCGTCGTCACTGTAAACTGTTTCGTCGTAATGGCCACTTTTATATTGAAGATCAGCACTCTTCAAATGGGACATTGGTAAATGGTGAGCTCATATCAGAACGCCGTCTTTATGGTGGTGAAGAACTGAAAATAGGTGAAACAGTCTTTCGCTTTCGCTTGCAATAATAGAAGATGCCCAAAGCGTACTCGACATTTCAGGCTGCGAAGATACTTGGAGTCTCTCCTCCAACTGTTATTAAGTGGACGAATGATGGAAAGCTTAAGAGCTATCGAACTCCAGGAGGTCATCGTCGAATCTTAGACTCGGTGCTCAAGGATTTCCTTGCTAGTTATCATTCCGAAGACCCAAAAATCGATATCTCACCAAAGATCGTGTTGTTCATTCAAGATGAAGATTACAGCTTGCTTATAGAAGAGTTTTTTGATCATCCAACAAGTGTTATTCAGTGTCGAACACCCTTTCAGCTTGGTTGGCAGTTATCTAAAGGAGATGTGACTCATGTTTTGTGGGATTGGTATGATAACACTGTAGATGCTCTTCGATTGTTGTCAGAGATAAAGAGTCTTCCACACCTTTCTGAACTTTGTATTATTGGTTTTATTCCTTCTTATGAACAATTAAACCCATCATTTGTACATTATTTTGATAAAAAGACCACAAAAAATTTAGCATTACAGAATTTAAGGATTTGGATAGGGAACCTTTGATGTTCGATAGCTCAATCCTTGATTACCTTGCTTTGATGAGGGTGATCCTTTGGTATGTCTATTCTTCTTGTTTTAATTAATTCAGCAGCGATACTCACAGCGATTTCCATTGGACTTTGGGCCTGTATATCGAGTCCAGCAGGTGTATGTAATCGGTTAAAGACTTCTGTTTTATAATCTCCAGCTGAAAATCTCATTTGAAATTTTAACTTTTTGGTTTTGGAACCAATCATTCCAAGATAGCGAATAGGCTTTTCTTTTATTGCGAGAAGAATGTTTTGATCGAGTAGATGCTCATGTGTGGTAATAAAATGATCGCAGTGCATACCAAAAGGAAGGTCTTTAATAACGGATAGAGGATTTTGTTCAAGGTAGTTGATTTGAGATTGTGGATGTGCAAAATCAATACGAGGATCAATAAGAGTGACGTTATAATCAAGCTGTACAGCTAAGTTAGCGAGTGCCATACCGACATGTCCAGCACCATAGATAACCAATTGATCTGTTGGATGAATGATTTCGATAAAGACCTCCACAATACCGCCACAACACATTCCTAGATCATAGGTTAGGTTGAACTCTGTACGGATATTCGAATTGATTGTAAGTGATTTTTTTGCCAGTTGGATAACTTTATATTCTAGTGCTCCACCTCCAATGGTTCCGGTAATACTCCCATCAAGGTGAATAAGCATTTTATTCCCTGTTCCTTGGGGGGTAGAACCTTTATGACCAATAATACTGACCAAGGCTATCTTTGGGCCATGATCTGCGTGGTGGGCAAGGATTTTCCAGAAGTTTCGATTCATATTTTTTAATGGGACACAATATTCTTATCCCTTTTGATGATTGGCTACAAAACAGATAAGAAGATATACTCTTTTTCCCACTTATCTTGTGTTGTTATGGACCCATTACTTCTTAGTACTCTCCTGTTTTCCAACGAGCCGATAGATGACGGTCTTTCTTGGAATTCAATGGGTTTCGCAGATTCTGTTGTTGATGTTGTCATAGATAAGCAACAAAGAATTGTGGTTCTTGATAGAAAAGGACGCGTCTTTCGTATGAGTTCAGGTGGTCGATGGGAGGAGATCTTTTCCCCAAGTATCACACAAAGTAATCAAGAGGACTTGCTTCTGGATGCAGAATCTACAATGGGAGAGATTCTTGAAGGGGTAGATGAGGGAAGTACATACTATGATGAAGAAACAGAACAAACCATTGTAGAAGAAGGACAGCAAACGTTTGATGATGAGGTTCAAGGAGGTATTTTTGATCCGCTTCGAGAAGAAGGCAGCACAAAGTCTAACTTGGGGTTGTTCTCAGACGAAGAATTACTTTTGCTTTGTGTAGAGCAGTGTTATGAGAGCGAAAATGGAGAAGAATGGCAAGAGATAGCGGTTCCTCCTGTGACCGATCTTGTTTCTATTATCGTAGATGGAAAGCGATTCATATTGGTTTCTACACAACAGGGATTATGGTACCGTTATGGAAAAGGTAGTTGGAAGTTGGCCAACGTTTCATTACGTAATTTTTCGTTTACAGATTTGGAACACGTAGAAGGAGGAGTATTGGCTGCATCTAAGGCAGGTTTGTTTCGATCCAACAATGCTTTGTTTTGGAGACGACAAGGTTCGATGAAGAATATCCAACAAGTAGAAAAAAATAATGGTGTGACCTATATCTCTACTCCTTTGGGGTTGTATGCTTCGACAGATGAAGGGCAAACGCAAACTCTTGTCCAAGACGAGCTTGGAGATAGACTTTCAATGATGGCCGTGAAAGATGAGGTATGGCTTCTCGATCAAGAGAAGATTTTTGCGCTTGTAGAAGAAACGGTTCAGAATCAAAAGAGAAATCTACAGGATGTTGTTTTCTCTTCATTTGTATCGTGGCGTAATGGGATTGTTGTAGGGACAAATAAGGGGGCTTTTCTACTCTCTCCAGAAGAGGAGTTGATGACTGTTACGATGCCGCATTCTTTAGAGAATGTTCTCAATATGGTTTTATACGACATCGATCAACAAGCGCAAGATCTTTCGATTCAAAACCCTCTATTAACAGGAGCCTTATCTCCGGTCGTATCACTGACGGGTTCTTTGGATCGTGACATGACCATAACCATTGATTATGGCGGCATATCAAGTGCAGCGCAAGAACGTATAGCATGGGATGTCGGGTTGAATATCTGTTTTGGTCGTTGTGGTTCAATAGCGAGTACAGCTTCTTCAAATTTACAAGAAGATGAACTTATGGTTATCAATGGTTCGGTGTATAGTCGTGGAGGAGTAGCTGCAGCGGCCAGTGGTCTTGAGCTTGGATTAAGTAAAAAAAGAAATGTACTGTTTGATAAAACCATCGCTTTATATCAGAGTCATAGAAGATTGCTCATGCAAAAAGAACGCTCTAGAACCAACTTTATATCGGTAATCGATGAAGTGCTTTTGGATCTTGATCTGGCAGAGGTAGTTGCACAGCTTGATGCATTGACATATGGTCGGTACGGACAACAAGAATAAAATGAATAGGAGACAATGATGATATATTTTCTTTTGAGTGCATTGGGGTGGGGACAGATTCCCATCAATGAAGCCACTATAGATCAGCTAGCAAGCATAGATGGGATTTCACATTCTCAAGCGGAGCAGATTGTATCGTTGCGAA
>NYTD01000299.1 GCA_002683315.1 Deltaproteobacteria bacterium
ACATTTGGACATTTGGACATTTGGACATTTGGACATTTGGACATTTGGACATTTGATCTGTCAAATGTCTCCTCAATTGTTCCCTCACATGTTCATGGAGCTACACTAGATTGAGCGGGCTGTGCGTGCGGTGCGAGAGCGCGCGTGCAGGTGACTCAGTGCGGCGGCCAGGGCCTGATGGCAAGGGATGAGACAGATCATGATCGAAATGAAGCACACGATATGCAAGCCATAGACCTGTAAAGAACATTCCTTGAGGTGAGCCTCTCAATGCATACATAAGAGCTGACAGTGACAACATTTCCGAGAGACGGCAGTGGAATGGCAACATGGGATTCACATCGTCTTCAGAAACATAAGTTTTTTTTGATAGTATCCTTTTGCAAAATCTTTTTCCAAATATGTGAGATGATGCTAGATTTTTCATCGTAATTCCTGTTTAATGAGTTTTCTATTCATACGTCTCAACCCAATAAAACTTTCCCCTATATTTGAAAAATACATGTCAAAACCATCAAAATTCTTCGAACGGCAAGAAGAAAGAGATGCACTTGTAAATGAGTATCTCATTCCAAACGGGATTCATGACCCAAAAGTAATTGATGCCTTCCGTATCGTACCTAGACACGCTTTGGTGGGAACAAAAGCGCAAGACGAAGCATATCAAGACTACCCATTATCCATTGGACTACAGCAAACGATATCACAACCTCTTGTTGTAGCGAAGATGACGCAAGGTCTAGGCATTGAAAAAGGGATGAAAATTTTAGAAATAGGAACCGGTTCTGGCTATCAAGCAGCTATCTTACAAGAATTAGGAGCTGAAGTATATACTGTTGAAATTCTTGCTCTTCTCTCTTTCCAAGCACAAAAGAACCTACAGCTATTGGGGTATACAAACATTCATTTTCATATTGGTGATGGATACTATGGATGGCCGTCCATGGCTCCATTTGATGGTATCCTCCTAACTGCCGCTCCAGATCAGATTCCCAAACCACTAATACAGCAGCTGAGAAACAACAGAAAACTTATTCTACCCTTGGGTAAAGAAACACAACAACTCATGGAAGTTAGAAAAGAAGGAGATAACTTTCACTGGGATAATCTAGGCCCTGTTAGCTTTGTAGGTATGGTAGGAAGAGTCGATTCATAGGTTTATGTGACACTTTAGAAACACTCAAATAAAAAAAAGAACGCGATGGTATTTTTGGATAATGTAATCCTACCATCCAGTAGCTTTGAGGTCATCATGATTCTTCTCTTCTCTCTCGCCTGTCTCAATCAATTCTCCAACGACACAGAAATCGATACGATTTCCCTTTACGATCAACAAGAGTCTTCTACTCTATCCAGCAATGAAAACTTCTCTCTCACTCTGGATCGAGAATGTGAGAGTCCTTGTACTCTATCTTCGACGGGCAGCGAAAAAATCACTCGTGTAGATTACTTCGCAGATGGTTTTTACCTTGGTCAAAGCGCCGATCATATCGGGAGCTATAGCGTCACGTATGATTTTCAAGAGTATGGCACACGAACAATAGAGGCTGTTGCGTACGATAGGGAAGATCAGGTCGTCGGAAGAAAGTCTGCCGAATTGATGGTAAAGGAAAAGCCATTTGTTGCACTTATGACTGATCCTGAATGTACAAATCCATGTACGTTTAAAACAGATACCTCTGAGAATATCCATATGGTAGAATATGTTGTAGAAGGCTGGTCTATCGGATCTACAGAAAACTTTTGGGGATACTTTCCATTGACGTACAACTTTCAACAAGAAGGGAGACGAGAGCTTACCATCATTGGATACGGACAAGACGGAACAGAGCGAACAAGACAAGAACTTGAGATCGAAGTACAGAATAATTCTCCATATGTCTCTATCCCCTACTTTTACCAATACAGTAATTCATTATATCCTTCTGCATCATGTCAAAATACATCGATAGCCATGGTCCTAAAACACTTCGGATGGGATGGTATTCCAGATGATATCACCGACGATTGGGGAAAAAATTATGCTCAATCACCCTCTGGGTTGGCTGCCGTCTTCAATACCATCGCCGGAAATAGTGGCATACAACAGCGACTTCAACCAGTTACAAATGGAACGCTCAATCAACTGAGAACAGAATTAGATAATGGCAATCCTGTAATTACTCATGGATACTTCACTGGGTATGGGCATGTCCTTGTTGTCTTGGGATACGATAATGAGGGATATTGGGTGAATGATCCAGCTGGAGAATGGTCTGAAACATTCCAAGGAGGGTATCCTTATGGATGGAACTCCAATGTAGGACAAGCCATCTTCTACCAAAAAAATGCATTTGAAAAAGCAATCGCAACATGGGACGGATATTCACCAGCCCCCTTATGGTTCCATAAAATCCGATAAAGAAATTGATACATCTGTGAAAGAGTGATAATAATGCCTAGTTGCGGCGGTTTTTATGGAACAAGACAATCTATCACTCTTTTCTATTATTTTTTCACTCTCACTTGTTGTTTTTTCAACGGTAGGAATTCTCTTATTTGTCTCGCAGCTGTATATTCCTGCTTGGCAAATTCTACTGGGAATGAGCAATCCTTGGTATTGCTCTATACTTATCCTTTTTTTATGTCCTATTCTTGGAATGATGAAACTTCCTCTCTCGTTCCGATTTCAAAATCATAGTGGAACAGCAAATCTACTCGGTATATTGGGTCCCTCACTTGCATTAATATACAGCTATCCCGATGTAAGCATCCACTGGAGTCCCGTCCATTTTATACCGGCACTTCTTTCATTTGTTCTTTATTGGATAAGCAGCCATCCCAGTCCAAATGGTGGAACCCTGTATAGAATTTGCTTACTAATAGGCTCTATTAGTACAATACTATTTTTAAATAGTATCTTGGGACGTGACATTCGTTCGTTCTTGTGGCTTGCATTTGCTTCTCAGTTCATCCCTTTACTTATTATCGATTTTATTCGTACCTCACAAAGCGCACGTTATTTATCTGAAGGCGACGAATTCATCATAGGAGGAACCAATGCTCATAGTCATTTATGGATCGGTCCATCCTCAACCATCATGCTAGCATACTGCGCACACTTGCTCTTTTGGGAATTTAAAAATCCCCTCTTTGGATAATTCATGAACACTCCAGATTCCGGTCTAGACATTATAAGTAAGAGAATATTTGCTGCACTACTTCAACAATTAGAAGAGGAGCAGATCTCTGGATGGAGAGCTGTTTTTGCGAAAACCATATTATGGTATTATCAATCTCCACTCGCTTTTTTACCAGACTTCATTCCCGGAATCGGATTCGTAGATGATTTTAGTCTATCCCAACTTGCCTTATGGATCTGTGCTACCAATCCTGATGTCGTCGAAAAGAAAGATCTTGAAGACGTAAAAAATCGGTGCCGTATCTTTTTACATGAAGACAACAAACCACTTCTATCTACAGAGATACCACAAGAATAATGCGTGCTCTTCGATTTGAACAATCTTCTTTATCAATAAGGGATATCAACAATCCCGTATTATCTGAAGGAAAAGCCATCATTCGAGTTGTACACGCAGCATTAAATCGCAGAGATTACTGGATTATCAAAGGTGCATATCCAAATATTACTTCATCAACCTTAGGAAGCGATGCTTGTGGAATATTAGAAGAGGGTCCGCAACACCTAATTGGTAAAGAAGTGATTATTTGCCCAAGCTTGAACTGGGGAAACACTGAATCATATCAAGACCATGATTATCACATCCTCGGAATGCCTCAAGATGGAACTTTTGCAGAGTATTGCCTTGTCCCAGAAGAAAATATATTTCCAAAACCTTCTCATCTGACTTCAGAACAAGCGGCTTCCATCCCCCTTGCCGGATTGACTGCTTGGAGAGCACTGTGCACAAAAGGACAATGTGAAGCGCATAAACGTGTTCTGATCACAGGTGTTGGCGGAGGAGTTTCGACCTTTGCATTACAAATCGCTGTTGCGATGGGTGCTCATGTATGGGTAACATCAAGTCAAGATACAAAAATACACAAGGCCATAGAATTCGGTGCGCAAGGTGGAGCCAATTACACGAAAAGCGATTGGTTTCGTCAACTCCCTAACAATTTTGATATCATCATCGATGGCGCAGGAGGAGAAGGATTTGGCTCTCTCATCCGTTGTCTAGCAATGGGTGGAAAGCTGGTTTTTTATGGTGGAACAAAAGGGAAATGGCCTTCTATACTCCCCCAACACTTATTTTTCAAACAGGCCGAGATATTGGGAAGTACTATGGGTTCCCCTCTTGAGTTTTCTCAACTCTGCTCATTTATTGAACAAAAAAAACTGATTCCTATCGTAGATTCATCCTACCCAATCACCCAATATAATACAGCATTTGATGCTTTACTCGCCAACGAGAGAATGGGCAAGATCGTGATGTCTTGTTCATAAGAGAATAAGGAATCAAAATCTTTATCAGCATGCTGATGTTTGTCGGTACTTCCTTCTATGGTACTGCTGCAAGGGATTAAGTTTATATATTCGAGTATGTATTTCTTTGGCTAATTACGTGGGAACATACTATATTTCTTGTGAATAAATCAGTGTATGAACAATACAAAACAGTTTCTTTACGACCATAGATTTTCACTTATTTTTACAAGTTTATACTATTTAAAGGCTTTAAATAGAATTCTGACTTAGAAAATATACTGCTCTAACATCACTAAGGAAGCTATCAATCACTTTGCTCATGGAGCTACCATGAAAAAATCACTTCTTATTCCTTGCACTACCCTATTTTTTCTGGGAACGTTCACACCGACGACTGGTTCTGCTTTCCCAACAGACACAAATTGGATTCCCATTCAAAAGGGAGCTGCAAATATGGGTGATGACACCTCGGAAAACACAAGCAACAACAATGGAAGAGAAATTGTAGGAAGCGAAGAGTATCCAAGCGCATATGTATATCATGATCAAACCGATCAAACTTTTCATGTTCGATTACGACTTGATTCTTCTCCATCTGGTACTGGATTCTTGGCTCCATATGGATGGGGAGTCTTAATAGACATAGATGGTAATTTTAATAAATACGATTACTCTTTCATGGTAGATGGTACCACTGAAAGTATCCATATCTCTCAAAATACTGTATCTTCATGCCCTTCTTCTGAAATATCTTGTTTTACCTATGATGAAACCGAAATCGAACTCACTTCTTCGATTGCGATCGAAGGCACAACAAATGTTCGTATTGTTTCTGCAGACTCTTCATTTTCAAACACAGCCGATTACTTCTTAGATTTTTCTTTTCCAGACTCTACATTTATATCTACATCCATAGCCACGGAAGCTTTGTACTATTTTCCTGTCGTAGGCAATTCCTATCTTTCTGGAGATATTGATGTGGCAGGATGTAATACGTACCTTTTGGCCACATGCGCTCCAGACCCAATGTTTTTGGATGGAACCATTTATGAACTCGATTCAGATAACGACGGACTATCAGACAACGATGAAATCAATATCTACGAAACGGACAAAAACGATGCCGATAGTGATGATGATGGCCTAAGCGATGGGGTCGAAGTGAATACATACGGTTCAGATCCAAATGAACAAGATACAGATGGAGACACAATCAACGACGAAGACGAAGTCACCATATACTTCACAGACCCGACTCTATCTGATACTGATACAGACGGAATTCCTGATCACAGAGAAATTCTTTGTCATACAACAAGTGGATTTGACTCTGACTTCAGTACCGCCACTGTATCAGGATGGACACTCATTGGAGATGCGGACTTCACTGCAGATCCACTCTTAGGGATCGATTCTCCAGGATCTGGTGTGCTACGCCTAACAGATGAGCGTGTATATGAATCGGCAAATGCTCGATTCCCTACACAAATACCCACAGATGACGGTCTTGTCTTTGAGTTTCAATCTCACGTATGGGGTGGAACAGGTGGTGATGGTTATGTCTTCTTCCTATATGATGGATTGCAAGATGAAGATTCATTTACAGAAGGAAACTATGGTGATGGATTGGGATACACGAGTTTTGGTAGTGGAACAAATCAGATCTCGGGTGCATATATCGGTCTTGCTTTTGATGAAGAAGGAGATTTTGCTACAACGGTACAACACAATACATCCTTGCCAAACAGCATTGTTCTCGCAGATGGAACTCCAAGTTACTCTATATTAGACTCATTTACTCCATCTTTTTCACTATATGAACAAAGCCTTACACAGCGCCCAACTCTTGATGAAGAAGGTAGTTTTATACATAAGACTGTCCTCAAACGATCAACAGAAGATTCTGGTTCCTTTGTAAGTAGTTTCATCCGTCAAAATAGTCAAAGTTCATTTCAAACGATCTTTTCCGAAACGACCCAACCAGCAACAATCCCAGACACGATAAAAATGGGTTTTTCTTCTTCAACAGGAGCAAATACCAACCATCACGAAATCGGATATCTAAAAGTAGGACGTCCTATTGATATGTCTGTAGACTTGAGTATAGACTGGGATGTTGATCCGACGGTTAATGATTTAAACCTTCCTGAAAACGTTGTTATTGAAGGACAAGAGCTGACCATTACTGCAACTATTCAGAACAACTCAAGTGTTGTTGTCACAGACTCAAGCACTAATTTATCTGTTGTCCAATTAAAAAACAGCACCTGTGGTGAGCAAGTATCCGTATCTTTGCCTGAGACTTTTACAATAAAGAGCATGACGTGCCAAAAGGATTCCAAATCATTTTGTGGAGTTCCTTTTGAAAGTGATGGACAAGCCAATGTTTTCGTTTCCTTATTTGATGGTGAAAGCGCTACGTTTGAAATTATTGTCACTGTTGAAGAAGCTCCTGCAAGCACCCCACTACGAAGTAGCCTGTCATTTCTTGAACATGAAGGAGAACTCGACGAATACCCCATCAACGATAATTTTATCGTTGATCTGGTTTTCACTCCAGATTCCGATGGAGATGGTCTCAATGACATTGATGAAAATGAAATTGGAACAGAACCTCTACTTGTCGATACAGATGGAGATGGGATCTCTGACTTTGTGGAACATAGTACAGGAAACGATCCCATCAATGAAGATACAGATGGGGATGGATTATTAGACGGAGAAGAAGACAGCAATCAAAATGGAACCATCGATGAGGGAGAGACCGACCCCAACAATGAGGATACAGATGGAGATAACTGTAATGATGGAGTAGAACTCGGTATCAATACTTTTAATTTTGTATCTGATCCATTGCTTCTTGATACCGATGGCGATGGCCTCAACGACTGTGAAGAATTTTCACTTCGTTCCGATCCCTTGTTGCAAGATAGTGATGGAGATGGGATTGATGATGGGGATGAAGTAAATATATACGGTTCAGACCCAAGCAGTACCGATTCGGACAATGATGGAATATCAGATGATGTAGAGGCTCTTCTCGGCTCAGATCCTAGCTCAACAGATTCAGATGGGGATGGGATCCTTGATGAGATTGAAGGTATCGCAGATCGCGATGGAGATGGAATTGAAAACCTCATCGATCTTGATTCAGATGGAGATTTCATACCTGACATCATCGAAGGAAATGAAGACTTTGATGGAGATGGAACAATTAATGCACTTGATTTTGATAGTGATCAAGATGGCATTCGTGATGAAAACGAAGTTCAACTTGACGGTATAGATACAGATGGTGACGGTATTCTTGATATTTTTGATGAAGAACCTAATGTAATGAATCTATCTGACTCCACACTTGAAGAGCGCTTCTATCTATTTTCCTCTGATTTTGATGGAGATGGCTATATCAACTCCATCGATAGAGATAGTGACCAAGATGGAATCCCCGATGCCTGGGAAGGCTCTACAGACTATGATGGAGATGGCATATTAGACCAGTATGATTTGGACTCTGATTCAGATGGAATCCCAGACTCATTTGAAGGCCAGTTTACACAACCAGATACCGATGCAGATGGTATTATTGATCGACTTGATCCAGACAACATTGATAGCAATCAAAATGGGATAAGTGATTGTCAAGAGTCCAATATAAATTGTGATGATGACTTCGACGGTATAGCCGATTCAGCAATAGAGCTGGATACAGACAACGATGGAAAATCCGACCACAAAGATAGAGACAGTGATGGGGATAATATTCCCGATACGTTTGAAGTTATCACCAGACGTGTATTATCAACCGTAGATATCGACTCTAATTGGACTGTGATTCCAAATGGAACCACAGCTGGATGGCAATTGAACAACCAACAGTATCAATATGCAGATTTCAACTCCAACAGTCATTATCGAGGAACACACTCCGGCATTATCAAATCTCCACTTGTCAGCACGCCGACATCGACAGAAGGTATATCACTTGCGTTAGAGGTTACCGCGCATCATGAACCCGGTTCTCAACAAGATATTCTCAAAGTAGAAATTATTGCATCTGATGATACCCTCCTGTGGATGTCACAAGAAGAATGGTTTCATGGTCCATTCTCAAGGATGTATTATTTCCCTCTTCCGAAAGAACTAGAAATTCAAGACGTTCATATTCGTTTTTCGTTTGCAACCATCAATAGCTCCGAAAATGAAACTGGTGGGCCAATTGTTTCGGGTGTATCTTTTGTACAGACCATGAATATTCTTGATTCTGATGGAGATGAGACATGGAATCATCAAGATACAGATTCAGATAATGACACAATCCTCGATGAAGATGAAGAACTATCAGATTCAGGTAATGATACAGATTTTGATCAAATCGACAATAACTACGATGCAGATGCACTTGGACAATCCGATGACGATATGAACAGAATCGGTGATGATATAAACCGGTCGATACTGACCGATACGGATGAAGATGGTATTCCGGACTATCTTGATCTTGATTCAGATAACGACGGGGTAAGTGATGAAATAGAATCAGAAAAAGGTTCCAATCCATTGAGTAATGATAGCGATGGAGACGGTCTTACCGATGATGAAGAATTAAATACACACGGCTCCGACCCAACCAATAACGATTCGGACAATGATGGGATCCTTGATTACGATGAAATACATGTATATGTCACTGAAATTATGGATGATGATACAGACAATGATGGGATAATAGATGGAAATGAACTCAACATATATAGTACCAATCCGACGTCTGTAGACTCAGATGGAGATGGAATACAAGATGGAACCGAGCTCGGATTAATAGAAGCCCAAGGCAATGATACAGATCTTGGACTTTTCATCGTTGATGCTGACCCCACAACAACAACATCTCCCATAGATAGTGACCACGATGATGATGG
>NYTD01000300.1 GCA_002683315.1 Deltaproteobacteria bacterium
ATTCCTCATTTTGAAGAAGCTTCTGCCGATATCACATATCGAAACATCGCCATTAGTCTCAACAACCTAGGACAAACCTATCATCTGCTTGGGCGCAATCAAGAAGCCATTCGAAGTCTCACCAATGCTATTCGACGAGCTCCAAACCTATGTCAAGCTCGATTTCTACGAGGTGTTATTCACAAAGAGCAAAAAATGAATGGCAAAGCATTATCTGACTTTCAAGAGGTCATTCGTCTCTGTGGAGAGAATGCTTTTGGTGCATATTTTCAAGCGGCAGTCCTACTCATAGAGAGTTCAGACTTACCAGCAGCCTGCTCGTATCTACAAACAATCCAAAGAGAAGTTCCAAATACTCCTCTGAGTTTTCAGGCAAAACAAACCCACAACGAGGTGTGCTTATGAAATCCAAAAAAAGAAAAAGAGTACACCTTCGTACAGAGAGAAAAAAACGCGGCTGGTCTGCTCGACACATATACGAACAGACAAAAGTACCTCTACGATATATAGAAGCACTAGAGACCGGAAACATGGAAAGTGTTCAAAAAGGTTCAAGGCTGCTTGAAGCTCGAATGAGATATTTGACGTTACTCAATCTTCCATTGGACTCCAAAATCACTTTTGTCGGTCCAAATATGTATAGCGATACAGAAACAACAGGAAACCTACAAACCGAAGGAGCATCCAAAACAGTCGCATACAGTATTATTCTCGTTATGATTGCTGTAATATGTATCAAACTCACTGGCATTATTGTTGATGCCGTTCAAAATGATACCCCTCTTATCCAATCTTCTTCCATTGAAGCAACAGCCTCATCCATCAGTACACCAGCACCAGTACCCACAGCACACCATCCTGATTTTCGATTGTACACGACAGGAAACGTATTTGCAACCATCACTGTTGATGGAAAAGAAGTGCATAACGACACGCTGACTCCGAACAAACGATATAATTTTGACTTTACAAAAAAAATAGAGATCTGGAGTAACAATGTTTCATTACTCCACGTGGAACTACATGGAAAACGTATTGCTCCACAAGGATCTGTAGCAAACGAGCGAAAATTGATTTTTGCCATAGACAGAGCATCCCTTTAGGTGATACAAAGCCTCAAAAATTTCATGAACGAGTTATGAGTACATAACTTGTACACCAGTAGAGGTTCGTTTCGATGAGTGATCCCAGAATTGACATCATCCGTCGCCTAGCCAGACGCCCCAATAACCCAGCTTTGGGCCGAACCATACAAAAAAGCAGAGCAGAAGACATCGCTTCTGCATTCGCTCTGTTACCTCTTGCTGCAAAAAAATCGATCTGGAATAGTATCCAAGATCAAGAAAAAGCTGCAGAAGTTCTTGCTTCTATCGATGAACAAGAACTTGTTGAAATGGTTGAGTATATTGGAGTGGCCAAAATCGCGATGCTCTTGAGCCTCATCGAAGTAGACGATGCCACTGATATCATATCAGAACTCCCTGTTGAACTACAAAAGAAAATTCTGTCTATCATGGAAGAAGACGACCGGACACAGGTGGAGGATCTTCTTGCTTTTCCAGAAGATTCTGCCGGTGGTCTGATGCACCTTGATGTGCTGCAATGTGATTCTCAAAGCACATGTCGAGATGCCATCAATCAACTCCAAACAACGAAAAACGTCGAGATGGCGTTCTATTTATATATAGAGAATCAATCTCAACACCTTGTCGGCGTCATCTCTTTACGAGCCTTACTCACCCACCCTCCGTCTACAAAACTTTCTGACATCATGATTACCGATTTAATTACGGTTCACCCCGAGGCGAACCAAGAAGATGTTGCCAAATTGGTATCGCGATATGATCTGCTTGCCCTACCTGTGGTCGATCATTCCAATCGCCTTCTTGGACTTATTACTGTTGATGATGTCATTGATGTCATTCAAGATATCGCAAACAAAAACATGATGCTCATGGCTGGAATGAACGAGGAACAAGATCCGCTCAATCGTCATGTGTTCAAAGCATTCCAACAACGTTTTACCTGGTTACTCATTACCCTTATTGGTGGAATCGGAATGGCTGAGATGATTGGCATGTTTGAAGGTAGCTTAGAGGCCAATGCCGCTCTTGCTGGATTCATCCCTGTAATCTTGGGTACAGGAGGAAACGTCGGAACGCAAGCCGCAACCATTGCCGTTCGAAATATAGCCACCGGGCACCTTGGTGGAAGAGGAAGTTTTTCTCTTCTTTTTCGCGAAGCGCGTGTCGGTAGTCTATTGGGACTGAGTTTCGCACTTGTTTTGGGAAGCTATGTATATTTCACAGGCTCACCAATGCTGGCCATTGCTATTTCTGCATCTATTATGGTTACTGTTGTTTCTGCAGCGATTCTTGGAATGCTCGTTCCTTTGACCCTAAATAAAATCAATATTGATCCTGCAGCTGCAACTGGACCTTTTGTGACCACAGGAATTGACCTTGTCGCCATCTTGATTTATTTTTCTACATGTAGGATAATCATTCCATGAGTCAATCTTCTCCATTACTAACAGCTATTGTTTTGCGTTACACCGACTACGGTGAGGCGGATCGCATTGTTCATTTGCTCACAAAAGAGCATGGACAGATATCAGCAATGGTACGAGGTGCGCGAACTTCCACAAAAAAATACTCTGGGCTGATCGATCTCGGAAACATGATAGAAGTAGAATTTTCTTCCATGCAGCGGGATCTTTGGATCATCAAAACGGCACATGGTCTTCAGAGTATGCTTCGAACCAGAACCAATCTACATAAGCTCGCATTCCTAAGCTATGCATGCGAGCTTGTCTCCATGGCTGCACAAGCCGGAAATCCCGAACCAAAACTATTTGGGCTTCTCTCTCAGCTTCTCAAAATCCTAGAAGAAGAAGATGGTGTCGTGGGATCTCGTTTTCGTATTGCTTTTGAGATAAAATTACTGAGTTTTGCTGGATATATGCCTCAACTATCCGTATGTCCAGCGTGCCAAAAGAAAATCCATGATCCAGCTACAATCTTTTATACAGAAGCCAGTGTATTTCATCTCTCATGTTTACCCAGCATGGAATCTCCACAACAATCCATGACCCCATGTGATGTTTCGTGGCTAAGATCATGCTCGATGGCTCTGCGAACCCCCATGCTGGATTCATTATCAGTACCCATGCCCAAAGGTCCACAATGGGCCTTTGCAGAGATCATCACACGACAATACCAAAAGAAGATTCAATCCAGAACATTTCTTCAATCTATTGAATCAACATGATATCATTCTTCTTATACGGCTGCCTAGTACAAACACAAGAAATCACGTGGTCGGGTAATGTCTATGGACTATTCACAACGCAATTAGAAACCTTCTCACAAGCGAGTCTTGAGATTCTAAGCCAAGAAGGAGAATCTCTAACTCTTGCACAGACACCATATACCGAAAATCTTTCTTATCAAGAGTTTACACTTGATACAAATCTACTATCGCAAGATGTTCAAATTCGTATTTCTGGTCCAGATATATACCCCACACAATACTTTGGTACAACACCACAAAATAGCGCAATATGGCTCAATGGTTCCATATACGGATATGGGATTATTTGGACTGAGAGCTTTTTCCAGTCACTCGGAATTGATATCTTGTCTCCTTCCACAGAAGAGGTTGTACAGCTTATCGGTCGTCCTTCCAATCCTGAAGATTGGGGCAATGTAGAAATCTCTGTCATCCAAGAAGATGGGACGGCAAAATCTGCTCAACGATACCGGTATGATGAAACTGGATTTTTACTCTCGATCGAGCCACAAGAAGAAACCGAAAGTATCGATATATTTGTCTGTACAGATATTGTCCCAGGCGCACTGACGCTTATTGCAGAACACAGTGATGGTCGCTTCATGGAAGTTGCGTATCATGCCCAAGGAGGTTCCATTATCAACGCAGCACACCTTTTATTCTCCTTTGAGGAGTAAATGATGTCCAATGCTCACGATGCTCCAACAGTACGGATAGCACCCCAAAAGAACGATAAGATATTTATCGTTGTAGGCTCCGCCCCATCATGTGACATACAGATAAAATATCCAAGTATCAGTCCCCAACATATCAAAGTCACCTTAATCAAAAAAGGTCTCTTTCATGTAACAGACCTCGATTCTGCGATGGGTACATTTTACAAGGGTAAAAAAATAAGCCAAAGTGCTGTATCGATTCACGAATCGATACAACTTGGGCATAAAGCGATGCCCATGCTACAGATCGCGCCTTATTTGAGCACCAAGAAAAAATCTGCGCAAAAAAAATCTGGAACACTTCTCCTCAGCAATAAAACAATTACAGTCGGAAGAGCTCTAGAATGTGATATCACCATCAATGATCCCAATGTTTCTGCTCGTCATATTGAGGTTCGCACGACTGGAGATGTGTTCATCATTCGCAATTGCAAGCCAGAAAACAAGACCTACCTCAACGGACAACGTATCGGCTCGGGATGGACTCCTGTTACTCATAAAGACAATCTTCACTTTGGTGTACTTCCCATATCTCAGCGTATTTATATAGAATGGCATAAGCGTTTGGATGCAGAACAAGACTTTTTTGAAGAATTGAATTTCTTTATCGATCCAAATGTCAATGGAACATTTTATATCGGGCGCGATCCGAGCACCAATATTTCAATAAAGTCCAATCGTGTATCTTGGAAACACGCCAAAGTTGTCGTTGTGGATGGAGAAACAACTCTCTATGATCTATCCAGTTCCAATGGATGTTTTGTAAATGGTAAACGAATCCGTAAATCAAGAGTCACAGCAAATGACCAAGTGTCTATTGGAGGGGTACAGATCAACCTCTTTAATATACAACAAGATATCAATGATCAGATCCGTTTGGATGCCAAGAATATCACACGAACACTGAGCAGTGGAAAAATACTCCTACACGGGATCTCCCTATCCATCTACCCTGGTGAAATGGTTGCATTAATGGGGCCTTCTGGTGCTGGAAAAACAACTCTTTTGGAGATCCTCACCGGTCAAAAAAGTCCATCTTCTGGAAATATCGTCATCAACGGACAAGATCTTCATAAAAACTGGGGATTATTTCGAGATCGTATCGGATATGTTCCACAAGAAGATATTATGCATCGCGATCTCAGCGTATATGAGGTCTTATACTATGCAGCAAAACTAAAACTGCCTTCGGATCTTCCAAAGAAAGAATTAGAGACCATTGTTGAAGATCTTCTGACAAAGATGGGACTTGCACACATTCGAAACAACATCATTGGAGGAGAAAAGGTACGTGGAATCTCTGGGGGACAACGTAAAAAAGTAAACATAGCTCTTGAGTTACTCACCGAACCAGACTTACTTTTTCTTGACGAACCAACCTCTGGTTTGGACTCCTCCTCTACACTCGATGTAATGAAGGTCCTCAAAGAACTTTCCGATGATGGAACCACCATCATCATGACCATACATCAACCGCGAATCGAAGCCTATAATCTGCTCAGTCATCTCATTCTCTTAACCAAAGGAGGACGATTGGCATACTTTGGTCCCGCCAATGCAACCAGCTATTTTGAGTATGTCTCACAACAAAGAAAAGACCCACAGGTCAACCCTTCTGATTTCATCTTGGATCTTTTGGAAAGTGTTGCCATCCAAAAAACACCTGAAGACTGGCAAGATGCATATCGAAACAGTAATCTTCATCAGCTATATATTCAACAACGCCTCCACCAAGAAATCGCTGAAACCGACTTCATCCCTCCCATAAAAAGGAGTTTGTCTTCTCAGCTTCTCACCTTATTTTTTCGATACACCAAACGAAAACGAAATGATCTGGGCTCTCTCCTTATCCAGCTAATTCAAGCACCAATCATTGCCGTTTCATTGGCAATCCTATTTCACAACGAAGCATTAAAACTTATAGACCTTGAGCTAAAACCCGCGATGGAAGCATTTCCAATGCTTTTGAAAAACTACCAACTAAACAATGGGATTCACGCGACGCTATTTCTATCAGCCGCTGCTTCATTTTGGTTTGGTTGTTCCAATGTTGCTCGTGAGTTGGTCAGTGAGCGCCCTATATTTCTAAGGGAAAGGCGAACCGGTATGCGTCTCTTTTCATATCTAACATCTGTGTACCTATACCAATTTCTTCTGGCCAGCCTACAAACTTTCTTCATGGCTACTATCATTTGGTTTTCTATTGGTCTAAGTTCAAACCTTTTTCTCGGATGGGGACTCTTACTTATTACAGCACTTACAGGTATTTCTCTGGGCCTACTCGTGTCTGCATTCTCCAAAACAGAGGTTATGGCTATTTCTCTGATCCCACTTCTTTTATTTCCACAACTACTATTTGGAGGATACGTCAAGCTCTATGGTGCATTGGGAGCAAGTGGTTGGAAACAGTATATTGCAGATCTGATGCCCATTCGGTGGTCTTTTGAAACCCTTGTTGTTTCCGAATACCACACATTACAGTCCCAAAATGAACACATCTTGTCGTTGAGACAAATCATTGGATTCTCAAGCACAAACATCGGTACACCACTACTTATTTTGGGGATATTCTTAGTTGGGACTTTTGTACTTTGTATGCTCCGTCTATACCGATACCAAAGTAAATAAAGAAGCAATAATACCAAAAGACTGTGCTATCATAAAGCAAAATCAAAAGGAGACATCATGAGAATTTTCTCGTTTTTTTTCTTGGTTGCATGTGCTGCAGAAAACAAGACCGTCATCAGCGAACCCGATTCCATCAATGAAGTAAACGATGCAGATGGAGATGGATATACAAGTGAAGATGACTGCAACGACAATCAAGCATCCATCAATCCAGGAGCAGAAGAATTATGCGATGGCTTGGACAACAACTGTGATGGCACTGTCGATGAAGATGTCAGTACACCTTTCTATGCAGACCTAGACAATGATGGATTTGGAAATGAAAACCAGATCCAATACGCTTGCGAGGCTCCTGATGGATTTGTTGCGAATGGTTCCGACTGTGATGACAGCAATGCCAACATCTATCCAGCAGCAGAGGAGGTTTGTGACAATATCGACAACGATTGCAATGGAGAAATCGATGATGGCCTGGGCGAGATGTACTACATCGATGATGATGGAGATGGATTTGGAGATGGAAACAATACAATCGAAGCTTGTCAGCTTCGCAATGGTTTATCTTCGGTAAGCGGAGACTGTGATGACAGCGATCCCAACATCAATCCCATCATTCCAGAGGTTTGTGATGAAATCGACAATAACTGTAATGGAACCATCGATGAGGGTGTAACCATCGAACTCTATGAAGATGCAGATGGAGATGGATATGGTAGCGACAGTGCACTTGTCCAAGCATGTGAAAATGCATCCGGCTTTGTAGAACAAGCTGGAGACTGTGACGATACCAATATCTATATAAATCCTTCGATTCCCGAACTATGCGACGAATTGGACAATGATTGCGACGGCAGCATTGATGAAGAAGATTCCAATGATGTCATCTATTGGTATGCGGATACCGACAGCGATGGGTATGGCGATCCCAATGATGTTCAAGAAGCCTGTTCTGCACCCACAGGATACGTTCTCAACATGGAAGATTGCGATGATGACTCCCCAACTACCAATCCCGGAAATGCAGAGATTTGTGATGAAGTGGACAATGATTGCGATGGATTCATCGACGATGCAGACAACGACATTCAAAATGCATCAACATGGTATCTAGATGCAGATGAAGATGGTTTTGGATCTGTACAATTTTCAACGCTCGCATGTAACGTGCCCTCTGGATATGTTGCAAACGCAAGTGATTGTAATGATGTCTCTGCACAAATCTTTCCAGGCGCTGCGGAAATCTGTGATTCCATAGATAATGACTGCGACAATGACATTGACGATACAGATGCCGATATCACCTTTGGTAGCGATGACCTTTGGTATGCCGATACAGACGAGGATGGATTCGGTGATGATAATAACACCACTCAATCTTGTTCTCAGCCTTCTGGATATGTAGAAGAGATGGGAGATTGTGATGATACCAACGCTCTCGTCAATCCAAGCACCATTTGGTATGCAGATGGAGATGAGGATGGCTACGGTTCATCGATATATTCTCAGGCAAGCTGCCTACAACCTACCGGATATGTCACAGACAGTACAGACTGCGATGATACTGATGAGCTTATCTATCCTGGAGCAGCAGAATACTGCGATACTATCGATCAAGACTGCGATGGACAGACAGCTGACGAGGATGCCGTCGATGCGCCTCAATGGTATCTCGATGCAGATGAAGATGGATTCGGTGATGATTCAAGTACCACCAGCGCATGTAACCAACCTACAGGCTATCTCATAGACAACACCGACTGTGATGATGGAGATGATACTGTATTCCCTGATTCACACAGCATTGAGATCCCTTTTGACGGTGTCGATCAAGATTGTGATGGAGAGGATGTCTGTCATGATCTCAACTGCGATGCATGGCCCGACCTCATCCTTCCCTCCTATCGAAATAGCAGCTCCTATCTTTCCGATTCCTATGTGTATTATGGGATCGATCAAGGAGGAGTTGATGTAGACTACGACGCCACTGAACGCGACACATTAAGTACTGGAAACGCACATTCTGCCAGCTATGGTGATTTTGATGGAGATGGGTATGTCGACATCGTATTTGGGGCCTACTATGATGGAGATTATCTAACAGATTCCCGTGTATATTATGGCTCATCCAATGGTTTCTCAAGCTCAAATACGATCAATCTACCGGCCTATGGAGTCCATCGCGTCGAAGTAGAGGATTTAGATAAAGATGGATTCGATGACGTCATTCTCGCATCACATCGTGATTCTGACTACTACACCATCAGCAAAATATTTTGGGGAAGCGCGAGCGGACTTGATCTCAGCGCTGTAACAGAGCTTAATACAAGCTCACCACTTGATGTTACCATCGAAGACCTTGATCAAGATGGCCATCTTGATCTGATCTTCCCTGCGTACTATGGAAGCTATTATGCCAATATCTTCTGGGGAGATGGGACCCAATCAGGGTATTCTGACTCCAATCGCACCGACATGTATCATTACTACACGCGTCGCGTCACTCTTCGAGATGTAGACCAAGATGGTCAATTGGATGTTCTTCTTCCAAATTATGGTGGTGGTGATGGCATCCGATATGGTGATGGAAGAGATTATGAAACATATAGCTCTTTTGCTTCTGCATACAGCTGGGACATGGAAGCGGCAGATCTCAACAATGATGGATACACAGACATCATAAACTGTGTCTACTATGATGGAGACTATACCACTTCATCAAGTATTTTTTGGAGTAGCTTCGGTTCGTTCTCCAGCAACTACACCACATCCCTTCCCACCTATGCTTGTCGAGATGTCGATGTGTTGGATGCCAATCAAGATGGCTATCTCGATATTATTTTTGTTCACCATGCACAAGGAGCGTATGGAGCACCATCGTATTCTACATCCTCTATGGTCTACTATGGAAGCAGCGGTGGATATTCTGTCAATAACCGTGATGACCTATTGGGATATGGTGCAACAAGAGCGGAGATTGCCGACCTCAATAAAGATGGCTATCCGGACTTGGTCATAAACGGCTACTACGATGGTTCATCCTATAATACACAAGCCTATATTCACTGGGGAGACCCTGATGGTTATGATGCTGGTGGTCGTACAGGAATCCCTTCTATTGGAGTCGCTTCTGAGATTCAGATCGTCGGCGGAGAGTAATCAGAACAGATACACCTATATCTGAAATGAGTACGAGCGCTGCTTTCCTATTCCTTTGCACTCTATCTTGGATAAAAAGACTTCTACAACACCAAAACAATAACCATGTGTGAGGGGAGATTGAATCGTGACATGATGAACGCCCTGTTCATCTTGTGCGTATCCTCCTCGATGATAATGACCTGCCATCACCAACTCGACATTCCCGGCTGAATGAATTATTTTAAGAACGTGGTCATAATCAAAAGCAAGATTTTTTACACTTGCAGCTGCGTCAAAAAGAGGAGTATGAGTAAAGATAACGACGCGACCTCCTTGCTCTTTTACTTCGTTTAACGTCTGTTCAAGCCAAGCGGTCTGTTTCGTTCCAAAACCACCATTAAATGGAACAAAACGCTGTTCAAGTCCTTCCAAGCCTTCAAAAAAATTAGCTGTCCCCTGCGTTGCAAAATTCTTATTTTTATCTTTTAGGATATTGTATGCTTCTTTATAGCCCCAAGAATCTTCTTTTTGCATAATGGAGACTTCATATGGATTGAGCATGATGCATGTCCAACCTTGTATTGGTTGAAAAGAAAAATAAAAATGATCTTTGGCTATCGTATTTTGCTCATCATTGTACAAATTTCTCATTTCTTCCCAAGAGAAGTTATACAACTCATGATTTCCTACTGCATGAAATGTTTGGATCCCACTTTTTCTCAACTCGTTCATCACCAAAGAAAAAGCTTCACGACTTTGTGGATGCTCCATCGATGCGCCCTGTCCATATGTCCCACTATTCTGACCGTCGATCAGATCTCCTAA
>NYTD01000301.1 GCA_002683315.1 Deltaproteobacteria bacterium
CACCTTATGTTTCGTACAACTTACTTTTGAAGAGAAGCACAAACGAGACTATATCTCCTACCGCTCAAACCTCGCCTCTCCTTCATAGGGAGTACGCAATCCATCTTCCGTAATCAATAGTCCTTGTCCCAGAGTGTGCTCGGACAATGTTGCATCCCACAATCCTTCATTGGCCAGCTGAATTCCATACTCGCCTCGGTCGCGCAGCTCTTCTGTGGGATCAGGAAGTGTCAGCACCCATGCATATTCTCCGGGGGGTATGTCTTCAGGAAGGCCGACTACTTGACGGATATCCCATGAGTCTTCGTTTGGAAGCCATTGGCGAGGATCGGTATCCAGCGCAACCGACCAGCGCGAGTCACCTACTTGAGAGACAAGAGACGAAACAACATCTCATGGATTAACGGGTGCGGCAAATCCCAAATTTTGTATGTTGATGTTGCGCTACCTTGCGGCGCTTGCTGCGGCAAAAAACTGTCTTTGAGAGCCAAACTTTATCCGAGACGACGCACAGGGGATGGTTCCTATTGGATCAACCTCGATGGAAATACAGCATTTGAATCGTACTGCAATATGACCACAGATGGTGGAGGATGGACACTGCTGACCAATGGCGGTGGTTCCTGTCAGTCTTTCTCCTGCTCGACCGCCACCATGAGCAGTCTTAGTAGCATCTCTTCCACAGATACATGCTCCTATCTTGAAGAGTCCAGAGTTGCACTGATTGCAGCCAATGGACAGACGTAGCACTAAGGGTCGGAGGTTCTTTTGGTAGCTGGACCTCGACCGCCAACAGTACAAATGCACTCGCCATTACCGCATTACAAAATCCCGGCACCACGTGGCACAACGGTGCTACATGGGACAATTGGGATTGGTCGTTCTCTGGATCGTCCGTTTGTGCTACCGGATGGCCCAACATGTATCATGCCGGTGGTAACCATACTGGAGTACATTGGGTTGTGGGAGACGGATTGTATCAAACATGGTACCCAGCCTCTTCCATGATTAGCTCAGCATGGCTTCGTTGAGTATCAATATCTCAAAGAGAGTTTACTCTTCCGGTTCTTCTTTCAATTCTTCCGATGCTTGGCTCAATTTATTTTTACCAAAAATCCCACCACCAATGGCGCCAACAATCAAGCCACCGAACACAAGATTCATGGTCATATCAGAAGATGCTTCTGCACCAGGGATGAATTGTTGACCAAGCACAACACTCGCCATCGCTGCCATAATCGCTCCATAAATAATGTAATGAAACAACGTTAATTTTCTTTTTTCAGCCATTTGAAACCTCCTTACATTGGGTAATGTTCATGTATACAAAAACAAAGATTATATCTAACTTTTTTACAATAATACCCTCTTATTTTTCTTCACAATTCTACATATGTTCCTACAAACATCGACATCTGGTCTCGTTGCGATAGATCATAGCAATTATTCTCGGTTCTACCTATGCGTAAAACTCTCTACATCATCGGTATTGTCCTTGTTCTCGTAATCACAGGATGCGTTCTCGCTCACCGCCCTATCCCTTCCCCAAGCGACTCCGGGGAAAAACTCGCCACCCAAATAGAACAATCCATCAACAAAAAGGCATGGGATCAAACCGGAATCATTACTTGGAACTTTGCTGGTGCAGAGCACATCTGGGATAAAAGCAGAGAACTTCACAGCTATACGCGTGGAAACAACACGATCTTACATTCCCTTGCCGGAAAGGGAGGCATACATTTCAAAAAAGGCAAAGTGCAAGACACCCCGCAAAGATGGATTCAAAAAGCATACAACGCGTGGATCAATGATTCTTTTTGGCTCAATCCACTGGTTAAATTTCACGACGAGGGTGTCGAGCTAAAAACGATGACCTATGATGGGGAACAAGTTTTAACCGTCCACTTTGCTTCTGGTGGAAACACTCCCGGGGACACCTATATGTGGTTTGTCGATGAACACTTCCGCCCAAAAATGTGGAGAATGTGGGTTTCTATCATCCCTATCGGTGGAACATCCATATCATGGGAGGGCTGGACACAGATCAGCACGGGCGCATGGATTTCCACACAACACAAAGTCGGTCCCGTGAACCTCGAGCTTTCTGATGTACGAGGCGCAAAGCACTGGCGGGAGATTTTTGACAAAGACCCGTTTGCAGCTCTCGTCCAAAAGTACAACCTACAGCTCCCGAGCAATGATATCCCGTAGTACATCGATCAGCGTATCCAAGTCACCATCCAATAATGTACGTGGATCAATGCAAATGCCTTGGTTTTGAAGCCGTACCAATACCGATGGAGAGCCTCTACGCAAAGCGTCTGCTATTTTTTGACACGCATCGGTACGAAGAAAATACCCCACGCTATCAATTGCTTGATTGGGAAGCGCACCACCACCTGAAAAACTTTGCATCTCCATCACCTCCCCCATACCAAGCGCATCACAAATCTGCTGTGCCTGTGTGCGACATACACCTGGTTCTTTTTGTAGTGAAGTCCACACGGGAAGCGTATCTTGCCGTCCTTCCACATAAATTTGCAGTACTTTTTCTAGCGCAAATAGACTCATCTTCCCAAGACGCATCGCGCGATAAAGCGGGTGACGACGACATTGCTGAACCAGATCTTTTCTTCCCGCAATGAATCCAGATTGTGGACCGCCCAACAACTTGTCTCCAGAGAAAGTTACCAGATGTGCACCTTGTGAAAGCGCAACCTGAATCGATTCCTCCTCTTCCAAACGGCGCGCATCTGAAATATTCGGTGCCTTTCCAAGCAGTCCAGACCCCAAATCTTCAATCAACGGAATCCCGCGCTCTTGGGCGAGCTGTGCCAGCTCTGTACGCTTGGGTTGTTCAGTAAATCCAATGATCGAAAAGTTTGAGCTGTGCACACGAAGAAGTGACTTGGTATTCTCGCCTATTCCTGAAGCATAATCTCCCACACGTGTCCGATTGGTTGTTCCTACTTCCACAAGCTGAGCTCCACCTGTTTCAATGATATCTGGTATCCGAAAGGAACCACCGATCTCCACAAGCTCACCACGAGAAACCACAACCTCTCCACCTTGGGATGTCGCACTAATTGCAAGAAGAATGGCTGCTGCATTGTTATTGACCACAATCGCATCTTCTGCCCCAACAAGTGCACACAAACGGTCCGTCACACCGCGAATTCGTCCACCACGCTTCCCACTTTTCAAAGACATCTCCAGATTGGTGTACCCAGATAGCGTATCTTTCATCGCATCCAGTACCGATTCCGGAATGGGTGCGCGCCCCAAATTGGTATGAATCACAATGCCTGTGCCATTGATCACCTTGCGAAGCTTGGACGCTTGCAGTCGCGATTTCTCCTGCTCAATCGCCTCAAAAACCAGTTCTTCATCCAAAAAAGAGCATGTTCCCGCCCCAATACTTTTCTTCAATTTTTTGGTCGCGTTGTGCACAATCTGCAGAGCAAAATCATGCGTGCAATCGTGAAAAACAGGCCATTGAAGCATGTCATGAACACTGGGTATCTGACGATACAGCTGCTGTTTGTCTACCACAACCATTCCTCCATAGGATCTTTTGTCGCATCATTATATATTGTAGAGTAACGCATTTGATTTATTTTTTACACACACTACACCATCCATGAACTCCCTTATTTACCTTCTTGCTTCTCTTTGTGCATTTACCTTTGGTTATCGAATCTATCGGCATAAAAAGCGATTTCTTGCTGCGCGTTCCTATATGCTTCTGTGTGCAGTGACAGGAATCGCGTTTCTCGGTTTTTCTGTATACCTCATCAGTGGGGAGTTTTGGTTTCGAGTGGTTTTTTACTCATCGGCAAGCTTTGTTTCGCCTTGTCTACTTCTATTTTTACACAAGTGGGATCAAAAGACAGAAACCCCCAAATGGATGTGGTACACCAATGCGGGAATAGTAGCCGTATATGTTGCGACTGATCTTATCTTTCGAGAAAACACCTATGAAACTTCATTTCCAGAAGGATTTGTGTCCCTTTGCTTTCTGGGTGGATTGCTGTACTGTGGACGATACCTTTGGCATGCCATGAAAAAAGAGGAGGAAAATCCCATTCGTCAAGAGAGACTACGACACCTCCTTATTTTGTTCGGTATCACCATCATTGCTCTGGGAACAGAGGGACTTCTCCGTGCATTTATAGCCTACGACGCCCCTTCTCCACTCAATTTCCTTGCAAGAAGTGAATCTCTACAAGGTCTCGCACCACCTGTTTCTGCCTCATTCTGCGTATTGTTTTTGTATGTCCTCTATCTCAATGTCACTTTGACAAGACTGGTTGACTTATATGAGCTCTTTGCCAGACTTAGCGCAACCGCTTTTTTCGCCCTACTTCTCACTACACTCATTTCACTGACACTATATCTCGGATATGATTCCAATATCCACATCGCATTTCATCTCATGCTGGTGCTTATCTTATTCTTATCTTTGTATCCGCTGCTACAACAGCCCATTCAACAGGTTAGTACGCAGTTCTTCAACCGACCAGGAAAACAACTGCACACCGCACTTTTTGAAATAGAACAATCTCTTCCCAACCTCCTCTCTGTCGATGAACTTGAATCCACAATCCTAACCAGAATGCACGAAACCGGTCGATGCGCGATCACCAGTCTGTATTTGTGGGATCATGATCAAGGTGTATTTGTTCGCACAAAACATCTGGGAAACAGTACACAAGATCCCATTCCACATGTTGCCAAAACTCCTTTCCTTGAATCTTTCTCCATAAACAAACTCGTCCGCGAAGAAGATCTCATTACTCCCGAACAAATCCCCGCTCGACACATCATGGAATCCATGCAGGCACAGATCTGCTTACCCATCTGGTCCGAACAGATGGTGATCGGATGGATTGCGCTCAAACCCACACCGTGGTCTGATGGTTTCTCGAGAGATGAGCGAAAAGCTTTATTGCGTGTGGTAGAACAGATCGCTCGCTCTTTGGATACCATCCGTAGTATCGACAAACTCAAAGAACAGCATCGCCTAGCAGCCTTGGGAACCATGTCTGCTGGACTTGCACACGAAATACGAAACCCACTCGCAGGAATCAAAGGAGCCGCGCAATTTTTACAAGATCAAAACCAAGATGAAGTGCACCAAGAATTTTTACAGCTCATCGTATCGGAAACCGACAGGCTCAATGTCGTCGTCTCTCAATTCCTAAATTACGCGCGTCCACTAAAGCTACAGCTAGAACCATACTCCATAAACGATCTGATAAACAACGTTCTTGAGCTAGAAAGAGCCAACCATAAAAATGTAGATGTTTCGTATACCTACACTCCAAAGATCAACATCGAAGAATTTTCTTTTGATCCCAATCTTCTCCATCAAGTCATCTTAAATCTACTACAAAACGCCGCACAAGCCATGGAATACAATGGGAACATTCATATTTCATCTTCCATTGGACAACTGGTATATGCTCCATACCAAGGGCAACCATCCGTTGAAATCAAAATATCGGATACCGGTCCGGGCATTCCCAAAGAAACACAGAAAAAACTCTTTATTCCTTTCTTCACCACAAAAGACAATGGAACAGGTCTTGGCTTGGCCATCTCACAGCGAATTGTTGAAGCCCACAATGGCAACATCTCTGTGAAAAGCAACAAGGGAAAAGGCACAACCTTTGTTATTTCTCTTCCGATTCTGCTGGTCTCTTAGCCACCTCTCTTTGTCCCCAAATCTCTTTTTCCTTCTCTTTCTTTTCACGAAGTTCATCGACATAACCCGCTTTGGATTCGGGAAATGCATCGCAATAGGGCACATATGGTTTGATATCTACAATTGGAGTGCCATCCAATAGATCGATTCCCTCTACATAGATTCGATTCTCTTCGACACGAATCAAGCGAAGCGCACTTAGACCAATGGGATTGGGACGATGAGGCGCACGTGTTGCCAAGGTCCCACGACGAATATTCGCTCCTCTTGGAGGTCGAACAGTCGGATTCCAGTGATGATTCAAGTGCAAGAAAGAAAGAACCCAAATCCGAGAGAATCCATCTAGATCCTTCAGTGCAATATTGGGCACAATATCTGAATTCAGCTCAATATATGCCTCTACAGGA
>NYTD01000302.1 GCA_002683315.1 Deltaproteobacteria bacterium
TGCCGATTGCTTGCGAGCAGTGTGGTTGATGTTCAGCGTCATGCAGCTGCACTAATTGGGTATTTTGAAGGGTACGAAGCACGTGGGGCATTTCAAGATGCATTTGTAAATGCAAAAGAAGTTCGTGATTTGAAATCGTGCTTAGATGTTTTGGATTATGTTGTGACAAATACACGATTGGTTGTTTTAAGATTTTCCAAAGGGGACGGTGTAATGGTTGATAATGGGCCAACCAAACCAGGACCGCAAAGAACACTTGTTGTTGCTTGTGAACATATTGAAGGGATTATCATTCAACTCAAACAGGTATTGGGATTCTGTAATGAATAAGTTTTACCGAGATGAGATACGCAAAGAAGTATGTATAAGAGAGTAGATGCACGTTGTTTAAAAATATTTTGTGGGTTGATACAGTACCTTGATCACTGTTAGCTATATTGTATAGACTCTTTTTGTGCTGTAGAGCATTGTATTTTTGCTTGCACGATTTGCCTTGCGCCCAATAGATAAACATCACACAGAAATAAATAAAGAGGTCTCATGATTTTGTTATTGTTGGGATGTGAGCATCCAAATCTTCATATCCTGTATGATGGTCAAGAGACCGAACGTATTACATCTGATGGTCGTCAACTCCTCTCTCCTGCAACGGTCACATTGTCTTTGCATAATCCAACATCTGTCGATGTTCGTTTGGAAGAACTTGAAGGAATGGATTCTATTTTCTCCGATGTCGAAATCCCGCTTGTCTTATCGTCAGCAGAAACCCGAGAAATCATGCTGCAGCTCCATGATGATGTTGTGGGACCCTATGCATTCGAACTGAATTTCTTGGGTAATTTTGAGACAAAGAGTGTGACGATGGAAGGAACTATTGATCCGTATATTCAATACCAACAACAAGAATTTTCACAGATTCATGATGCATTTTCAGAAGAGTTTTCTCAGCAAGAACTCGTTGGTGCAGCCATTGCTATTGTAGAAGGGCAAGACATTGTATATATGGAAGGAATGGGTTTTGCTGATCGTGAACAGGAAGAAAAAGTCGATCCACGTTTGCATCGTTTTCGATGGGCTTCATTATCGAAGGGGCTCACAGCCTATGTGGCGATGCAGCAAGTAGAGATGGGAGTATTGGATCTGGATGATCCGATTTCAACCTTTATGCCCTATGAACAACCGGAGTTGTATCTTCCTAACGGTTGTGATCAAGAGTCGTGTGCAGAGCTTGTTCCACAAGACCGTACAGATATCACGATGCGTCTCCTCCTTTCCCATACAGCTGGTATTCAACACTATAGTAATGGGATTCAAATGCCGGTCCCTTCTGTTTCGGATGCAGCCGATCCAGATATGAATACGGGTATGGAGTGGGCTCTCCCTCTTTTTATAGAAAACCCTTTGGTGGCAATTCCAAAGACAAAATACAAGTATACAACATTTGGATATAACTTGGCAGGGGTAGCGCTTGAGTATGCGACACAGCGAACTCTTCTTGAGTTGGTTCAATCCGAATTAAGCCAGTATGCTTCTATTACGACTTTGACTCCAGATTATCAATGGGCTCCACAACCCAATCGTGTGGTTGGTTATGATCAATACAATGGTAATGTGATCCGTTCAGGTGATACTGATGTGAGTTGGAAACTCGCGGGAGGTGGATTTCAATCAACGGTGGAGGATTTGGCTCGATATTGTGCTATTTTGTTGGGTGATGAGTTGTTGCTTCCCACCTACAAAGAGGAATTGTGGACGGTACAAGAGCATGCAGAAGATTATGCTCTGGGATTCCAGATAAAAGATGATGGTATGGAGATTCGACATTCAGGAGCACAACAAAGCGCACGAACGGGACTTATCATTGATGTTGAACGAAATACGTGTTTTGTTGCAATGACAAACAGTACATGGGGACAACCATTTACTTTGATTCGTGCCATTCAAGATGCATATGAGTAACCGAATCAATAAGAAAAAAGCATTGGAGATTTTATGAGGACAGTGTGTAATGGTATCCATCCAAACAAGGATTCGACTTTTTTCATTACAAAAGAGATGCAAATGTTTTTCTTGTCGCGTAGAGAAATGTTTTTCGAATCCACACATACCACAAAACACTTGGCACATATTGTCAACAAGATAACAGAGTGTGGTACACACTCCCTATATTAATCGAAAAGGCATAAAATGAAAGCGATTCATATTTTACTCGAAGATAACAGCCAATGGCCAGGCTATTCTTTTGGTGCAGATATTTCAACATCTGGAGAGCTTGTCTTCAATACCGGTATGGTGGGCTATCCAGAATCTCTCACGGACCCGTCCTACCGAGGACAGATATTGATGTGTACGTACCCATTAATCGGTAATTATGGTGTTCCAAATCAAGAGATATCCAAGTGGGGATTTTCCAGGAATTTTGAATCGACACAAATTCAAGCATCTGGTTTTATCGTTTCTCACTACTGTGAACAATGGAGTCATTGGAAAGGAGAAAAGTCACTTGGAGACTGGCTTAAAGAAGAGAATATACCTGGTGTTACAGGGGTTGATACGCGAAGCCTCACTCGCCATTTACGAGCTGCAGGGACAATGTTGGCGAAGATTATTGTGAATGAAACCCCAGAGTGGTATCAACCGCAAGATCACCATTTGGTTGCACAGGTGAGTTGCACAGAGCCTCATATCTATGGTTCTGGTTCCAAAACAGTAGCATTGATTGATTGTGGAGCGAAAAATAATATTATTCACCAACTTTTGCAGCGAGATTGTACCGTTCATGTCGTGCCTTGGGATTTTCCCGTGCATCAACATGATTTTGATGGGATATTTGTATCCAATGGACCGGGTGACCCGCGACACTGTGCACAAACGATTCAACATCTGTCTATTTGTTTACAGCGGAACAAGCCCATATTTGGAATCTGTATGGGGCATCAACTTCTGGGTATGGCAGCAGGAGCCTCGGTTTTTAAACTAAAATATGGTCATCGAAGTCAAAACCAACCTGTGATTGAGGTTGGCTCTAATCGAGCGTTGATAACATCACAGAACCATGGTTATGCACTTGATCACCATACCCTTCCAGAAGGATGGAGCTGTTGGTATGAAAATTTAAATGATAAAACATGTGCTGGTATCATTCATCGCTCTCAACGATTTTGTGGGGTGCAGTTTCATCCTGAAGCTTCTCCAGGACCAACTGATTCCAGTCATTTATTTTCAAGATTTAGGGAACTAGTGGAGCAATGTTCATGAAGAAAGTACTTGTTTTAGGATCTGGAGCCCTGAAAATTGGTGAGGCGGGAGAATTCGATTATTCAGGTAGTCAAGCTCTCAAAGCATTAAAAGAAGAAGGCATTCAAACGGTTCTTCTCAACCCCAATATAGCTACCATTCAAACCTCTCTTACCCTTGCTGATGAGGTATACCTTCTACCGGTCACACCGTATTTTGTAGAAGAGGTAATCAAAAAAGAAAAACCAGATGGTATTCTTCTCAGTTTTGGTGGTCAAACTGCTTTAAACTGTGGTTTGGAATTGTGGAAAGATGATATTTTTACAAAGTACAATGTTGAGGTGTTGGGGACACCGGTTGAGACCATTTTGGATACGGAAGATCGAGAGAGATTTACACAGCGTTTGGAAGAGGCTCAGGCAACGTATGCACATTCTATAGCTGCTTCCAATGTTGAACAAGCCCAAAAAGCAGCTTTAGAGATCGGATATCCTGTCATGGTTCGTATTGCATATGCTCTGGGAGGGTTGGGTTCTGGAGTCTGTCGTAACGAAGAAGAGCTTCGATATCTTGTTGAACAAGCTTTCTCTCATACCAGTCAAATCTTATTGGAAGAGTACTTAGAGGGCTGGAAGGAAATCGAATACGAGGTGGTTCGAGATCGATTCGACAATTGTATTACCGTATGCAATATGGAAAACTTTGATCCAATGGGAATCCATACAGGAGAAAGTATTGTAGTCGCTCCGAGTCAGACACTGTCGAACCAAGATTATCATCTTCTCAGAGAGGTTTCCATTCGTGTTATTCGTCATCTTGGTGTTATTGGAGAATGTAATATTCAGTTTGCATATCACCCAAAAAAAGAGCAGTATCGAATCATAGAAGTCAATGCTCGACTATCAAGAAGTTCTGCTCTTGCTTCCAAAGCAACGGGATACCCTCTTGCCTTTGTTGCAGCCAAATTGGCTCTTGGATATGCATTACATCAAGTTCCGAATAAAGTAACGTTGATTACTTCGGCGATGTTTGAGCCAGCTTTGGATTATGTCGTGGTAAAAATCCCAAGATGGGATTTACAAAAATTCTCTCAAGTTTCCACGCGTATTGGTTCTGGCATGAAGTCTGTCGGTGAGATTATGGCGATAGGAACATCGTTCGAAGAGGCAATACAAAAAGGTCTTAGAATGCTCCAACACGGCTATCTTGGATTGGTTGGAAATTCATACTCTTCCTCCGTAGATTTACAAAAGTCACTTCTTCAGGCTACAGATAAGCGGATATTCGATATCGTTGCAGCATTTGAAAACAATCACGATATTGAATGGGTTCGTTCACATACCCATATCGATCCTTGGTTTTTACATGCGATAAAGCGTGTTGTTGATTTGTCTCGAACATTGGTGACAGTATCAACGATCGATAAAGAATTTCTATACACTTTGAAAAATGCAGGTTTCTCGGATCAACAGATTGCTCTATATCGAGGAGTAGAACCTCACGAGATTCGCGAGCTAAGAAAAAAATGTAATGTTTATCCTTGTCTTCGGCAGATCGACACGCTTGCTGGAGAATTCCCTGCGCAGACAAACTATTTGTATTTGAGTTATCGAAGTACACAAAGCGATATTCAACCAACGAAGAAAGATAGTGTCTTGGTTCTTGGGTCAGGTAGCTACCGAATAGGCAGTTCGGTTGAATTTGACTGGTGTTCTGTAACTGCAACACATGCAATACGAAAATTGGGCTATTCCACAATAATGCTCAACTACAATCCAGAAACAGTGAGTACAGACTATGATGAATCAGATATCTTGATCTTCGATGAGGTCTCTCTTGAGTCTGTTTTGAACATTCAATATCTTCTCTCTCCCAGTTCTGTTCTTATCTCTGTTGGTGGTCAGATATCAAACAATCTTGCCATTCCGCTCTGTCAAGAAAACATAAGCGTTCTTGGGACATCACCAAAAAATATAGATATTGCTGAAAGTCGTGAGCAGTTTTCTGAATTGCTGGATCAGTTACAAATCGATCAACCCAAGTGGAGTGAGCTTCGTACGATGGAAGAAGCAAAAGTATTTGCACGTCGTGTGGGGTATCCTGTCTTGGTACGTCCATCATACGTACTTAGTGGAGCAGCTATGACAGTTGTATCGCACCCAGATCAGCTGGAACCATACTTGCAAAAGGCTTCTGATATATCTCCCGATCACCCTGTTGTGATTAGCAATTTTATCACGGGAGCAAGAGAGATTGAATTTGATGGGGTAGCATCAAAAGGAAGCATGCGAAGTTTTGCCCTCAGCGAACATATTGAAAATGCAGGAGTTCACTCTGGAGATGCAACCATGGTGTTGCCACCACAAAATATTGCCGAGCATATCGAAGTGAGAATCATAGAGATCGCAGATAAAATAGCGTGTGCTCTTTCCATTCATGGTCCGTACAATATTCAATTTTTGGTGAAAGACAACAATGTGAAAGTTATCGAATGTAATCTAAGAAGCTCTAGAAGTTTTCCTTTTGTTTCAAAAGTACTTGCGCATAATTTTATTGAAGAGGCGATGCATATTATGTTGGGGCAACCTTTTCCATCTGTAGAATCATCCAAACCAAGGGGATACATCGGTGTAAAAGCTCCACAATTCTCTTTTGCTCGTCTACGTGGTGCAGATCCATGCTTGGGGGTTGAGATGTCTTCGACAGGAGAGGTGGGGTGTCTTGGAGAAACATTTCCTGAGGCTCTCTTAAAATCAATGCTCTCTGTTGGGTATCCGTCGAGTATTTCTTCTGTTTTGATTTCTGCAGGTCCACAAGAAGATAAACATAAGCTTCTGGATGCATCAAGAAAGCTTGTAGAGAGTGGGATTCGTATTTATGCAACACCGGGCAGTGCAGCCTATCTTCAAAAGAATAAGATTGACTGCATATCGTTGCCGTGGCCTACCGAAAAACAAGAAAAAAATGTGCTGCATATTATTGAGGATAGAAAAGTGGATTTGGTCATCAATATTCCCAAGAACTATCGAAAAAAAGAATTGGGTAACGGTTACAAAATTCGTCGAAGCAGTGTCGACTTCAATATTCCACTCATTACCAATGCACAGCTGGCACATCATTACTGTCTTTCTATTTGTGATCTTCAGCTCGCTGATCTAGAAATTACTTCTCTTTCGCAATATTCTACACGTACAGATTGACGGGTTGATGGAAAAGAAGTTGTTGAAGTTCCAAGATACAATGTTTGTGAATAACAAAGACGTACAAAAAAGAGATAAAGATGAGTGATTTTATAGCATTACAAAAAAAATGGAACAGAAAAAAAGAAGATATGGGGTTGGAAAGACTTCTAACAGAGAAGTTTTATAGATTGCTTATTGATGAAAATGAAGAGGGTGTGCTTTCTTGTCTCCATCTTCTCATCAGTTTTGGAGATGAAGGAATCTGTGAAGTCTTGGAAGATGAATATGGACAGATACGAGTACGAAACGATTTGGGGATTGTTCACAGGGCATTGTGGATACAGCAGCTCCTTTCATTTGTAGAGAGTACATCGAATTGGTCAGTTCTCGTACAAAGAGGCTGTTTTGAAAGAATGAAGCAGGAAATGTATCAGATTGTTGGAGAATTGGAATGGAAGTCTGTGAGTGCAAGACTACACCCCACAATACTGAAAGAGTCTCAAAAAATGTTGGAAATACCTTCAGGTAGCTTCATTATGGGAGCATTGACTCATGATGAATCTACCGAGGATAATGAATATCCTCGTCATGAAGTTATATTCACCAAAAGTATACTTATGAGTGTATATCCTTGTACGCAAGGACTCTACGAGTCCGTTATGGGGAACAACCCAAGTTCTTTTACAGGAACACTCAAACCTGTTGAGCAGGTTTCTTGGTGCTCAGCCATATTGTTTTGCAATCGATTGAGTACAAGGGAAGGTTTGGAGCCTCCTTATGAAATACCCACAGAATTAGATCAGGCTTTGCATCAGCCTATGATGACAAACCGAAGCAATATCATCAGAAAACTATCCAATAAAGTACGATGGAAAAAAACGGCAAATGGCTATCGTTTGCCAACAGAAGCTGAATGGGAATATTGTGCCAGAGGTGGAGATTCTCCCTTGTATGCAGGAAGCAATGATGTTGATGAAGTCGCTTGGTACCGAAACAACAGCACATCTCAAACCCATCTTGTGGGACAAAAAGATTCCAACGGATATGGGATATATGATATGAGTGGGAATGTTTGGGAATGGGTTTGGGATTCTTGGCGAGATAATTATGGAACGTCTTCTTCAAGTATTGATCCCACATATATACATGAATCAAATAGTCTACGCGTAATCCGAGGTGGTTGTTGGTCTAACAGTGCCCATCATACCCGTGTATCCAGTCGGACTTGGGGTGTGGCTTCGAATCAACGCTCTTTTCAGGGGTTTCGATTTTCACGGACACTGTAAACATATGATCTGGTCTGAATAATGTAAAGATATTGTTCTGGTTTTATCACAACGATATCTTTCTCATATAGTCATTTGAAAAAGAGAAATAAAAGTGCCAACGATACGTTCTAATACTGTACAGCATCTTCATTGTGATTTTACAGTGCAAAATCTTGATCCTACGTTTCAACCATTGTCGGATTATCAGCTATGTCATTTGCCTTATCATCTCGTCTGTGCAGAAATGGAGCAAGAACTTTGGGAGATATTGAAAGATTCTACCTTTATCGATTTACAATATAAACATACAATGTCCTCGTCATTATGTATGGATAGTTTTCGGCAGGGGTTCGCGTTTTATACAAAGAATTGGCATAAGGATTCTTCTCGTTGTAAACATGCACAGATCGTACACAAGAGTATATCTTTTCTAGATGCTATATCAGATGATTTGTATGATTCGATTGAATCTTTTCGTCATCATCAAAAGAACA
>NYTD01000303.1 GCA_002683315.1 Deltaproteobacteria bacterium
AATAAGGAATTATTCTTTGACAAAATCGAAAAAAACGAGTGGGTGGAATATGCCCTTGTCGTTCTTTCTTACGCAGGTGATTTTGAGAGCATCACAAAATGGCTCGAACGAAAACAGTATCGCTGGGACTTGTTCTCACAATTGCTATTTTTGGGCTCCAATGAGTGGAATATACACGTGAAGCCCCAGCTTGATAAGCGTATCGAAGAAGAGAAGGATAATCAAAAAAAGAAGCGAAGTACACTTGATTTGATATTCTCGCAAACCAATACCGATAAGATACAAGAAGAATTTCTTACCCAGATTCAAAGTGACTCTCGTGACGAACAGCTTAAGGCTTTGTCGATCCACCTTCTCATACAATCAATTGATGACCCCGAGATTATTCAACAACTTGCACAGAGTGTAGGTGGGGACACAAAAATGAAAATTTACATGAGCCGTGTAGAAAAGGCGGCTCAAGATGAAGATATAAAGCTTGCTGCCCAATATGCGGATTTGATAGAACTTCCATTTTTTAAGCAGGTCATATACACCAGCACGTTGGTTCCACTTAAGATAAAACAGCTGCTCAAAGAAGGAAATCATGATGAAGCATTACAGTGGGCTGAGCGTCTGAAACACGATGATGTTCCGTGGCATCATTTTGTGGAAGCATCATTTGAGAGCGAAGAGAAACAAAAAGGAGAACACTATCTGAAACAGGCTGCGAAAGCGATTGAAGGATCCAGTTTGTCTTCTATGAAGACCAGGAAGGCATCGCAAATCGCACAATCACTACAGTGTATCGAAGATGTCCCACAACGGCTCCAATATGCCGATCAAACCAAGAATTATCTTGTCAGCATTGCCGTTCGACTTTTGTCTTTTCGAGAAGGATGTTCAAAAGAGTCTTTGGAACATCTCTATGGTTTGTGTGGTGATCTTTCTGAAGAGACTTTTGAAAATGAATCACATAAACTCAATCGACGAAGAGAAGTTTTTCGTTCCCGTTGTGCTCTTGCAGAATTAGAATGCCGCAATCAACAATACGACCCTGCTCTAAAAAATATACTTGAAGCGTGCGATGTAAATATGACAAAGCTGTTTTTCGACAATTGGGCGATTATCGATATGCTGAAAACCCTTCTCTCTTTTCCAAAAAGTGAAAGAAGTCCAGAA
Organism: Deltaproteobacteria bacterium; assembly: GCA_002683315.1. Lineage (GTDB taxonomy): Bacteria > Myxococcota_A > UBA796 > UBA796 > UBA796. The sequence goes on from NYTD01000303.1 coordinate 1,162, forward strand.
AAATATCAACACGCGCTTCAATCTGTCTTGAAACTGGCCTCCAAAAAAACACTTTCAAAGTGTATTGTGAGGCTGATTCAAGATGGGAGACGGGAAGATGCCTGGGAGCAGATCGAACGGCTCTATCAAGAAAGAGATAGCGACGAAAAGAACGATAAAGAATATAAAGCATCAATTCTATCTGCTTTTTTGAATATGAGTTTTGAAGAAGATGGGCGCAGATTATTGATGAAGGAAAGTGTTGTTTCATCGAAGGTTGGTATTCTGCTGTTGTCGATCAACGACGAGAAGAGTCTTTCCTGGGTTCGAAAATATACCATCGACTTTCCTTTTCCACAATCGATTTACCAAGAGGTTGTTCAGTTTCTGCAGATAAAAATCGCACATGTGGCTGCAGTTCAATACCGAGAGATATTTTCTTTGCTTTTGCTTGGGTTCTCGGGCAGAGCAAGCGCACAAGGAGCGCTCTTCTCTTTGGCATGTGCACTACTAAGAGAAAAGAATATCGAAGCCTATAATAAGATTGCGAAGGGTTACCCAGATGTTCAGTTGCCTATTCTTGATGTGAACGAAGATACGCTTGAATCGTGAACGATTGTTTTCCGTTTGGATCATCATCAAAACAAAAATAAAAAAAACATCAAAAAAACATTGCAGCAAAATAACAAAAAAAACAAGCACTGGCTGCTTTAAACGAGACAATGCATGAGTTTCAATCACCCTTGAACATCATTCATTACCCTTATGTTCAGCGGTGGCGTACATACAAAACATCAATCATCTACTTTGGAGTTTTGCTATGTTCCTCTCTATTCTTTTCGCTTGTTCTACTGAGTTTCAATCCCTTGATCACAAAGAGCCTACCTATGTGAATGAGATGTTTACATCGCAGTCCGACAAGGTTCGCAATGACCCAAGCATATATCGTGGTGACATCGAGTTTACTTCTGAAGGTTCATTCTCAGATTTTTGTGATGAATACACATCCGTAACCGGAGAGGTTCGCATCTACGGTGAAGCCATTCATACTCTTGAGGGGCTTTCCTGTCTCAAAAAAGCAGGAAATTTACACATTGAATATACCAATGTGGAATCATTGTACGGTTTGAAGTTCCTCACTGTCATTGATGAAAACCTAACCATCACCCGCAATCCCAAGCTTCAGACATTACAAGGGCTTGGATATGTCGATGAACTTTCCAGCGATCTTGAGGTTTCCTACAACGTGTCTCTTGAAGACCTATATGGTTTGGAGAACATCCACGATATACATGGTGACCTTATCCTTTCGGGCAACCCCACTGTAGAGAACCTTGAAGGTCTTGAGTCTTTAGAATATGTCGCCGGGTCCGTATCCATCATTGACAATGAAGAATTGACTTCCTTTGAAGGATTGTCATCTTTGCAAGAAGTAGGCGAGGACCTACGTATTGAGCACAACGAACGCATCACCGATATGACTGGATGGAATGGTCTGACCGACATCGGTGGTGCACTTCGTGCCCACAACAATCCTCGACTAAAGTCTTTTGAAGGAATGGATGTGCTCAAGCATGTGCTCAATGTATCTGTGCTCTACAACGCAAAACTGCACGATGTGGGCGCACTCTCTTCCGTCAAAGAAATGGAATCCGCTCAGTTTCAGTTCAATGCCCACGATCTGTGTACCAACGATCTATTGGGTGTCCCGTATCTTGGAAAGCATAATCCATACATCTGGAACAACACCATCTGTCAATAATCCAATCAATCTACCTCCAATCCAATCAAACACAAAAGGAACTCATCATGTCTATTATCAAGCACGCCAACAACTTCATTCAAATGTGGGAACAGCAATGTCAAGAAAGTGATTTTACCCTTAGATTCCCAGTATACGCAGAATTTTTAAATCACTTGGAGATACATGCTTCATCTGAAATCTTCACCAAGATTACATCCAATCAAACCGTGATGAATAATCTTCGAACCTTCTTCTATTCCATGCTTCGCGCACACATCCAAGAGCTGTGCATTCAAGAAGAACTGTGGGAAGAGAAACTATCGATTGCATAATGAGAAGATAAAATAAGTGACAGTGAGCCCTATCGTTTTGGGCTTTATTCTCGTGGGAGCATTCACTTGACAATGGAGATGAGAAAGCTATCTACAGATGGAACCAATCAAGAGAATAATCGATGCCAGAAGGTCCTGAAGTTCGCCGCGCAGCAGACAGAATTGAAAAATCACTACGCGGGAAAAAAATTGAAAGAGCAGAGCTTGTGCATACTTCCTTGGAAGATGCCGGCTCATTGATCATTGGAAGTACATTGCTTCGTGTCGATACATATGGAAAAGCTTTTGTACTCGTGTTTGACTCAGATGTGGCCATCTATGTACATTTGCAATTGTACGGTGTGTGGAAAACAGGACGAGCGACAACCCGGCCCAAAACAACACGCTCTCTTCGCCTTCGCTTGGAAAGTTCCAAAAATCATGCCTCGCTTTATTCTGCCACCGATGTTTCGCTGCTGCAAATCGAAGATGTTCCCAACCATCCCTACATCAAAAAAATTGGACCCGATTTGCTTTCCAGCAAAGCCTCTGTGGCACAGATATCCAGGCGGATGCAGGGAAAAACATTTGCTCGAAAAGCAATCGGAGGACAGCTTCTCCAACAAAGCTTTTTTGCTGGGGTGGGGAATTATCTTCGTTCAGAGATTCTTTTTATCGCCAAGATTCATCCTACGCAGGTAATTGGGAAATTAACGCCAGAGCAACGATTGGCGCTTGCGCGTTCCATCTACCACACAACCCAACGTGCTTATGCAAGCGGAGGTATCACCACCAGTAAAGAATTTGTTCGCGCAGCCAAAGAAAAGCGAATGCGACGTTACTTGTATCGGCACTACGTCTTTGGAAAAGAAAGTCGAGCGTGTCCCACATGCGGGACCAAAATCCTCAAAATTATGACTGGAGGAAGAAGACTATATTATTGTCCAGATTGCCAACAAAAGTAGTATAGACTCATATAAATGAGGACGATATGACAAAAGAAGAAGAGTGGGAACTCTTGGCACAGATTCACGAAGGAGAAAAAGAGCTTCTTACACAGGCGTGGACAATACCCGAAGTTTTGACCCATTGTACACAGAAGATGGATGTCAAAAATCGAATTCGAATGGGAGAGCTGGAAGATTATCTAGAAGAACGTGCAAAAAAAGAGCATCCAAAAGCAATTGAACTTTTTGCACAGCACCAACATCTAGAACAGCTTCGCTATCGTATTGTGAAACAAGCAGAGGGGATGATTCCCAAAATTCTCGAACCGATTATCGAAGGTGCTGTGATTGCACTACTCTTCGAAGAGCTTCTTGATCTTGCTGAATATGGTCTATATCGTTCCACAAGAGTCTTTGACTATTCAAGGGGATTACCGTATCGAACCTATGCACGGTGGACGATTCGTGCATTGTGTTCTCGCTACATTGATCACAAAATGGATGGGGAAGAATGGTTTCCAAGTGAAACAGCCGGACGCATTGTATTTGTCCCAGCATAATGTCCCGATTCACTCGAATATATCTTTGTTAAAAAAACTATATATACTTTACATAACTAATAGACCATACAAAATAAAAAATACAGATTTCATCTCATTATCTAAACTTTTGCTTTTCAAACAGTGCGTGTGCATCCTTTTACGAAGAAGGCGTCATATATGGTCTTGTCTGCTCTTGTATGGATCCATAAGGAGAATCAATGTCTTGGCATTCTTCTGGATACGAATTTTGTCTATGTGTTTGCGATTCGTTGTGACTCCATGTTGGAAACCATTTGGATTGAAATCTATTCGTTATTTTCATTCATATCAACAACAATCAAATGCGTTACACTTCATTGGGTACTTGAAAATAGGCGTGTTGTATGAGAATAATATGTATGTTGTGGGCTCTTTGTTTCTTCTTTCATCTTGGAGGGGGGCTGGCGTATGCTGGTGAAGCTGTATTTTCCGGATTGGGTACGAGTGTATATTTTTTCAAAGATGGGATGTATCTTCGATACCAAAAGGGAAACAATCGCCCAGATCGAGGGTATCCACGAGCCATTACCAATGAATCATGGCCCGGATTGAGCCCATTTAAAGATGATATCACAGCTGCCATGAGATTGGGAGCGGAGGCATTGTTCTTTTTATCCGATGGTCGCTATCTAAAATACAACCTCAATGATGCACGTGTTGTTGAAGGGTATCCTCGCGCTGTATCCAATGAAAACTGGTTGGGGTTGGCACCATATGCAAAGCAGATCTCTGCAGCCATCAGATACAACACTGCCTATGCCTATTTCTTTTTGTCAGATGGTCGCTATATCCTCTATGATCTTGAAAAAGATCGAATTTCTGACGGCTATCCGCGCTTCTTTGATAATTCAGAGTGGAATGGACTTTCCGTCTCCAAAGAGCATATTCAAGCTATGTTTTCATGGAGCGACGACAAAATTTACTGTTTTTTATCCGATTACAAGTACCTTCGATTTGATCGAAACAATCGAGCCATCGATCCTGAATATCCACAAACCATAACGTCTGATTCATGGCCCGGACTGAAATTCTGGCTTCAAGAACGTTCAACCATCGATGTCAAACCATGGGATGGAAAACCCATAGAAGGCGGAACGTTTGTAGTCTTTCGTTTACCCCGTAGAATGCTTGGACCCATTACAACCGGCCCAAACTCACAGTCAAATGAATTGTATTTGACCACAGACCCATTCTTTGCAGCGGCATCCAAAAACATCGAAAGCCACAATATCTTTACGCTGTATCCCATCGAAAAAAAACAAGAGGAAGGCCTACAAAACAATCATCCCGGTGTATACCAAAAAGTTATCATTCAAGGGTATCAAGGGAAGTTTGTAGGGGTGTCTCAAGCGCATGGAGGATTGCTTCGCGTCGATCGACAAAGAGATGATGCGACCGTATTCATCCTAGACCAAACATGGGGAGAAAATGTTGTTCTCCACGTGTATCAGCGAAACTATACATGGAAGAATCGCAGTAGCATTCCACTGCTCTCACGATACCTGAGCACGTACTTTTATAGCTATGGAGACCATACCTATGGAAGCATCAATCCTGAAGGCGCACCGACAGCCGGAAGTCTTCTGGAAATGTATGTTGTGATGGATAAAAAATGAGAGATTCGTATGGTTATATGTTACGAATCGTTCAAGACAAACTTCCCAGTGATTGGAGTACCCCACATGATGAGACCATTTTTTTCGACCATCACATGTTTGATGTTGGGTTTATATTCCTTGCCGGTTCTTGCTCTTGATGGAGAAGTCGGTCTGGATTTTGGGACAGCGGGGAACAGTCGTGCACATGCAGACTCTTTGGCTTCCATCCGAACGATGTCTGCTGTAACATCACTCTTACCACGATATCAGTTGGCCGGATCTGCCTATGTGTATCCGAATCTGGATTACGGGATAACAGGGGCTGCACTGGATTCTGCGAATGGGGCGATATCCTTAGGTGTTTTGTATCATCGTGAAAGCATCCAAAGTGTAGATACTGATCTACTTCCCGGTTGGAAGCTTCCCGATGACGAGATTGAGCAGCTCTCTTTGCACTCTCTCACAGGGGCAAGTCTGGCCGTCAGCTTTCTCAATCGTTCTCTTTCTTTAGGAGCAAGTGGTTTTTATATTGGTACCAGTAATGATTTGGATGTTCTCACTCATGCTTTTGAACTCAATCTATCCATGGGGGCAAAGTTTTCTGATCAGGTCATCTTTGGACTTGCAGCCAACGATATACTGGGGCAATCCAACGGGTCTACTCTTGAAAGTGCGATTCGATGGGGTGTGTTGGATGTCTCTGGGCCATTATGGAAACGATGTATGACTCCAACCGATATCTACTATTCTTCAGGGGGCGTTGAGTTTGATGCAGGGTACTCACTGCGAAACGAATCAATGGACTTTATGGGGGTGGGCTTTGATATTCCGTTGGCATGCTCTTTTTCCATACACGGTGGTGTGCAAAAACGATTTGTTCTTGATGAAATGCGATATGGAACCGGTTTCTTGATTGAAAATGTATCCAATGCTGTTGGATACGATGTTCAGCTACGAGAGCAAGGTGGGGTTTGGGAGCATATTCATTTGTTGAGCATTCAATTCCGTTTGGGCAATGCACCATTTGCACCAAGAGCGCATCTGTAATTACGTATGTCGTTTTTTTGATATGCCGCAGGGAGCATCGTTTTATTATCAAGTCAAGACGGGATGTGTAATCCTCTCTTATCTTTCAATATCATCACACCACAATGGATAGGGGCTTGGACTAATGGTAATGTCTCCATCATTGCCAGAGAGTGTGTCGATTGTGGCGTTCCCAGAGATAAAGTTGTTTTCTTCATCGTAGAAGTCATATTCGATTTTGATATCGCTGTCTGCATTGGAGCCAAAATACAATCCGGTACCCCCTGCTTCTTCTTGCAATTTAATATTGGCACGAACATCAGCTGATGTGTATAGACCTTCGCCATCAAAGTCACCCAGGATTTCTGTAACCAGCACAAAAACATGAGCGTCATTCTTGTTTCGCCAGAACATGCGCATGTTGCTTGAGCCCGCTGGAGAAGAACAGTCCGGTTCATCGAATACAAGTGTCTGCTGGTATACACCACTCACGGTAATAGTAAGCGGAGCTGGATTCTCGGGGTATTGTGGGCCTGTGTCTTCTTGTGTGCTGGTATCTGTGATTGTTTCATTGGAGGTGTCAGTGTCTTTATCACCAGTGCAGGCCAAAAATAGAAGTAGGTTCATCATGATTCCTTTGTTCAGTATTATGAACACATTGTAACGAATTTTTATCTACAAGACTTGTGGAAAGCCTATTTTCAAAAAATATTAAGAATGGTTTGTATGGTTCCGTTCTTTGTATAAGCAATTGTTATACATGGAGGAGTGATGTTTGTGTGGATTTTCTTGATGGGTTGTGACAAAAAAGAAGAGCCCAAACGTAAAGTGGTTCGCACGCCTTATGGATATGATTGTGTAAAAGAAGGTCCAGGTATGGTAACGTGCTGGGAAAGCAAAGGGCCTCCACCTGAATAGAAAGAGTAATCTGACTTCTAGACTTCTTCGAAAATGGCGATAGAATATCGGTGTATTGGAGGATGTATGAGTTGGGATGATATTATCGGGTTTGGCGTCGCAGGAAATATGGCGGGTCATTTGGAGCAAGCGGGAGAGGACAGAGATTTTGTTTCCGTATCGGTTTTAGATCGAAAAGCACCAAAGGGAATGTTTCCATTTTATCTTCCGCATTCAACCATAGAACATCAACTTCACGTGATGCCACTTTCGGATTCCATCATTGAAATCAAGCCCGATGGTGAGAATTATCAAATCGAACCCGAAGTCTCACTCTTGTGTTCTCTTGAGTATAAAAATGGTTGTGTTGTTTCGATTACACCACACTATGCCATGGCGCATAATGATTGCTCCATTCGAAAAGAAGGTGCCAAAAAAATATCGGAGAAGAAAAATTGGGGTGCGAATACAAAAGGCGTCTCCGCACAGCGTATTGAAATCGACTCATTTGCATCAGGTGGGATTCTTGATCACTACCAGCTAACATCGTATCTTTTGCGCGCGGGAACATTGCATCACTATGGCATTAGCTCTCCACTTACCACGTATAGCTATTTCTATGAAGAATTGATCGATTGGATGGTGGACCGATTTGCTTATCAAGAAGATGTTGGACCGCTAGAGAATCTACAAGAACATTTGGCTACATCAGGCTATCCAAAGCAGGCATTGATCAGCATCGGTGCGACCCGATACACCGATTTTGGTGCTTCCAATTATCTTCAACCCGGTGATGTTTCCATCGTTGTGGTGTATGACAGGCGGAAATACAGTGAAGCAGATATTCAAGAACTTATACAAGAAGAGACTCATGAATGTTCTGATGTATCCATTCTCAAGCAGCGGGTAATACTTCAAGCGAATTCGTAAACGAAGTAGGATGCACATACTATACTATCTTCAGGACACATAACTTTTGGCTCGTCATGAAGTATATTTTTTTACCGCTTTGTTTCGCCTTGATTGCATGCGATCAGGACAAAGGAATCACGCAATATAACAGCAATCCTGAGGTTTCCATTACCTCACATCAAGATGGGGATGCATTGCCTATCGGAGAGACAATTGTCTTTCGAGCTTCTGCTTCCGATCCCAATCATACCTCCGAGCAGCTTATTGGCACATGGTATGCAGGAGGTACAGCGATTTGCAGTGATGTTGTTCCCGAAGTAAGCGGGGACATTTACTGCGAATATGTCCTTTCGCAAGGCGATACCCGAATTTCTGTAGAAGTGAAAGACCCACGAAATGCAGCAGGGAGTGATTTTTTGGATATTGAGCCTTATCTTTCCAATACAGATCCGACATGCAGTATTATTGAACCAATAACAGGTCAGATATATCCAGAGGGAACCCTTTCGCTGCTTGGTCAAGTGGCTGATGCGGAAGAGCTTCCCCAACTTCTCTCCACCTTATGGTCTCTTAATGGCAGTGTCCTTACCTCGGGAAATCCGGATTCCTCTGGACTTGTTGTGTTTGAAACAACTGATCTAACTCCGGGAGATCATATGCTAACATTGGATGTTACAGACTCGGGTGGTCTAACATGTACTGCTGAAACGAGTTTCTCCATCAATGGGATTCCGTCTATTCCAAGTATTGTAATCGCTCCCGATCCTGCATATACCGGCGATGATCTCGTAGCGATAGCTTCCAGTATTGATCCCAACGGTGATGTGATTACCTATGGGTATCAATGGTACAAAGATGGAGCAAGTACCTCATATGTACAAGAAACTGTCCCTTCTACAGAGACTTCTGTGGGTGATGTGTGGCGTGTGGATGTAACTGCCAGCGATGATTGGGGGTCTTCTGAGATTGGGAGTGCAGAGATTACGATTCAAAATACGGTACCTGTCGTTGATTCCGTGAGTATTTCCCCCACAACGGTATACACAGATACACTTTTGACATCCAATGTTGCATTCAGTGACCTTGATGGAGATGTTGTGTCAGGTGCTTATACATGGAATGTCGATGGCACTCCTGTGACACACTCGGGAGACTCTCTTGATGGTGCTCTGTTCTTTCACAAGGGGCAAACGGTCTCTCTGACCGTAATACCATCCGATGGTATTGATGGAGGAAGCGCCATGACATCCAATACCGTTACGGTACTCAATTCTCCCCCCGGTGCTCCTGTAATTGAGATGTATGCGGAAGAAATATGCTCGACAGATTTAACCTGTGATGTGGTTGCAGATGGTGATGATGTAGATGGAGACGTACTTACCTATACGGTTGAGTGGACACTTGATGGTTCTTCGGTCACAACGGGATTACAAACAACAACGTGGCCCAATGATACTGTTCCTGTATCCATGATTGAAGAAGGACAAGTTTGGGAATGTACTGCCACACCTGATGATGGAGAAGATATCGGGACAGCATCCGTTGAAACCTTGACAGTCTCTTGTGTAGAGCCGGGTATCTGTAATTCGATGATTCCTTCCTATACACCTCACGTCACGATTACCACCACCTCAAGTATGATGGATGAGAAGTGGATTGATACCGTAAATACACTCGGATATACATACAACACTGTTTCTCAAAGTGCATTGGACAGTACTTCTTTTTACAGCACCACAGACGTATTGATTGTTTCTGGCGGTACCGACTCCTATTCCAGCACGCAGATCTCCAATGTTCAAGGCTTCATTGAGCAAGGTGGTTCGGTGTACTTTCAATCGGAGTATCAGTGCACCTACACCTCAAACGTTGGTGTCCAGACCATCGTGAATGCACATGGAGGGGGCCTTACCTACGGCGGAACCGTATCAGGAACGCTTTCTCCAACTGAAATCTCAGAGTGTATGCAAGAGGACCTCAATGGAAATACCATCCCACCACTAAGCTATTTTTGGTATGGATGTGCGTCTTCATCTTCATCCTCAGGATATGAAGGCATTCTTCACTATCAAAATCAAGATCTTGGTTTTGCGTATTGTTCAAACAATAGTGGATACGGCATGATCATCAGCACCTCTGATCAAGATTGGGTGCGAAACCCGAGCAATTATGCACAGGCCAATACCATGCGTGAGCAGATTATTTTGCGCTTGGCAAGTGCTCCGATCAGCTGCCCATGAGTGAAGAACAACCTGATCGAAGTTGGAAATGGTATGCAAAAAAAATCGTACGTATCATGGGTGGTGGGTTTGTATTCCTCTTTCTCTTAATCGCAATTCGGATTACACTTGGAGCCCCCGATACCGATGCACTTCGTGCTAATTTTGCCAAAACCAAGATGTCCAAGAGTGCACAAAAACAAGCCCTTCAGGTTGTGGATTGTATTTCATCCAATCCGGTATACTGGGGTGCGATTGCACCTGTTATTGGTCGGTTTCGTATTCCGGTTCCCGGCTGGATGGTCCTTCGTTTTCGAAGGCGACTGGCGGTGGTCGATTACTCCCGTTCTTCCAAAAGCACACGAATGTGGATTTTTGATACATCTTCTGGAGCGTTACTCAAGTCGGCACCGGTACGTCATGGAGATGGAAAAGGAACACAAAAGAAATCGTATGTGACGGCCTTTTCGAACAAGCCTGGAAGTCAATTGTCAAGCCTTGGGGTATTAATGGGTACATTCCCAGCAATCGGTGGACTCAAGAAAAAATGGCCTTCCAAGAAAATATTGTTGCTTGAAGGACAAGAGAAAGGGTGGAACAACAACATTCGAACGAGAGAGATTATCATTCATTCCACCAAATATCAGTATTCGGATGGGTGTTTGTCCACCCCCATCGAAAATCTATCTTCGTTTATTTCCAATCTGATGCTTGGCGGGTTTATCTATGCACACTATCCAAGCGCAAAATATAAGAAGTCATCCAAGTTTTTGAATTGTGGTGCACAGTAAGATTGCTCTAGGTGATAGGGGAATCGTTGTCCATTTCTTGAACCATATCTACAAAGCAACTGGATTCGGACAAAAAAGTTTCCAGTGTCTGAAATGAGTCAAGCATATCTTCATCATCGGTGAGGTTTAGGTCGAGTCCTTCTCCATTGTCTTGTTGAATCTTGGCGGCCAGTTTTTGCTCTGCCTCTCGTTCTTTTATCTTTTTTAGAACCTTTTGAGCTTGCTGTTCCAGTGTTACCTTAAATTGATTGCTTTGAGCAATCATTTCATCGATGTTTTTCATTCGAAACTTGGTGTGAAAGATTCTCTCTTCAATTATCGTTAATAAGCTCTTGCCCTTTTCCGAGTCACTGCTGAATGTAGACTGTACTTCTTTGCAGTAATCTTCTTGACGCTTAATAAAATCAAAGGCTTCTTTTTTCTTTGTACGAAGTTCTTTGGTATAGGCATCGACGACATCATCGGCTTGGTGAAGACAGAATTGCAGAATGAATTCTCCTTTGATTTTGGGGGCATCTTGTGAAAGAAAATCGGATTTGGCATCTTCGTTGAGTGTCTTTTCGTTTTCTCTTTCTTCTTTCCTTCTTTTATATTTAATGTCTGATATTTTTTTATGTATATTCCTTTCTACTCCCTCAACATGGAATGCTGCACAAAAAAATCCAACTGCGAGACATACAATATAAAATATTATCACCAGAAACCGACGTTGTATCATTTTCCACGACCATTCTTCCCAATCTATTTCATTAAATCTCCAATAGTGGTGTAATGCATAGCACAATCCAAGAAATAGCGCTCCTGCGATGATTCTTGAGGATATTATGATAAAATCTTCATATTTCGTAAGTTTTGCCACTCCTTTGAGCTCTTTACTCCTCTCGTTATACTCTTCTGTGTATTCTTCTTTCTGTTCTTTCCATAGCTGTTCTTTCCATGCTTCTTGCATCGATTCATTGAGCTGTTTGGAGAGGTAACCCGAATATAGGGTGACAAACTCGTCTAATTCAATTGTGTCTTGGCTCATATGAACTCCTGTTGAGAAGGACTATATCATATTTGGTTATTTGAAGAATCTCTTTGTTTAGAGATGTTATTGTGTATATAAAGATAATTTCTATCGTATAAACCAGAGGATGATTATGAGTGTTTGGATACTTTGGTTGGCTTGTGCCACACAACAAGAAAAACCTACAGAAGAGTTTGTCGAAGAGAGCCATCATTGTACTGATGGATCCTACGCTGCGACATTCTCCGTATGGTCCGACCGCCCTGATGAAGAGAATTTTACGGAAGAAGATCCTTTGTGTGAGAATACCATCGATGTATATGTAGAAGGAGATTTGATTCAAACTTCCTTTGAGTGCACATTTCAGCGAGGAGGGCAAGATCGAATATTAGAATATGAAATATCAGGTCTTCACTCCGATGAAGCCAACTACGCTGGAGATGTATGGTTCACGAGAGGAAATGGCGAGGTAGTACAAACCTCATTTAATGGAACATGCGCGAAGGGAGAAC
>NYTD01000304.1 GCA_002683315.1 Deltaproteobacteria bacterium
ATCTATGCTCTTATTATGGTTCCAGCGTCGAACAATCCAACGTTTTCTTTCATTCGAATTACCGTTTACTCTATCCAACTTCTACCTTTGATCTCCATTATAATTCAGTCTCAAATTTATTTTGGAAACAATGCCCTTACATACATTTCGATGAGCCTAATCAAGTTCACGGGAGTTCTATTTTTTATTCCGCTGTACTCATTCATATCCATCCCTCACAAAACGACTGGCAATATCATGATGCACAAGCGATTCTTGATATCTGGGGGATTGCTACATCCTGTAGCCTATACAAGCCTACTATTAATTTTATTTTTTGCAATACTAAGCTTTCCTAAAAATACAAATGAGCATTTACAAAGACAGTTCAAAAAATGGAGGTTTTTTGCGTTCGCATTGATCGGTTTTCATCTGTTTATGGCTATGTCTCGAGGCCCTATAGTGGGTTTCTTTATTGGCGTATGTGCATTCGCAACGTTCAAGTATATGCATAAGAATGGTCTCAATCTTGAGGTTATATTACTGACTCTATTTGGCTCTCTCTCCCTTCTTATTCTATTGTCATTAATTGCATCTGATATAATTCCACTCCAAGAGGTATTGCGTAGTATGATGCGTGAAGAAGTGAGAGGAGAAATCGGACTTAAGGAAATTACAACGGGAAGAACCGATATCTGGATATATATTTTTGAAAATGTTAGCCCATTCACATCAATATTTGGAAATGGTTTTGGTCTGATGGACGCAGACAATAAGTGGCACGATCAAGATAACGAAATGCATCTTAATGGCGCACATAATGCATACCTTATGTCATTTGCGATGTGCGGATTTATTGGGTTTTCTTTGATGTTCTTGTATTTCTTTCAATGCATTTTAATGATTCAAAGATCGAGTAGGTTTGCTGAAGAAAAACAAACCGGTTTGTACATACTCTTTTTTGTACACTATGCTATTGATTCTCTGACCACATCAAATATCGGGCCAGGCCTTACCATTAACACTGCATTCTTCTTGTTACTATTCTCTTTGCCAATCATACCCAAAAAGAGAAGGAATGGTAGAACATCATCCACAGAAGAAAAATATAATAAAAACACGTATTATGATAGGCAAGATACATATTCAACTTCATTGCAACATTAGCAATCCTGTCATTAATATTTATTTGTTCCTGGAACTTCTAGACCTGTAATTTTACTGGCAAGAGCCAAAGCCACAAATTTAGGAGTATCGACAAGATTTCTTCTCGCCATTCTTTTGGGTTCTTGTATCCATCGATAAGACCATTCCATACCAATCTTCTGCATCCATCTTGGAGCTCGCTGTACCGTACCTGAAATCACGTCAAAACTTCCCCCTACCCCCATGATGTATGGAATATCAATGACATCTCTCCATCTTCCTAGAAATTGCTCTTTTTTGGGGGAGGAAATTGCTACAAAGAGCATACTCGCTCCTGATTTTCCAATATCTTCGGCAATCTCTCTTTCATCTTCGGGGCCAAAATAACCATTGCGAAAACCCGCAAATTGCAACGATGGATATTTTTTTTGATAAAAGGCTACCGACTTCTCCACAACTTCCTGCTTCGCTCCCAAGAAGTATGGTTTAAGACCCAATTGAGCAGCTTGTGCCAATAGTTGATCCATAAGATCTATTCCGGTTACTCTTTCGGGAATTGGACATCCAAGCATCTTGGAAAACCAAAATACACCAACACCATCGGTTGATATCACTTCACATTGATGAACAATATCTCGGATTTCCTCGTCTTCCATCATCCGTATAATTTTTCCTGGATTAATGGCGACATGCTGTGTTGGAAGCCCTTCTTGAATTCTATCGATAATGTGTTCTACCGTTTGTTCTAATGTCAATGCATCAATCGGTACACCCATAAATGAAACTCTATGTTCACTCATATACTCTCCAACCATTTCCACTCTATCTTCCATTCTTGTACTCCTTTAGAATTCCAATACAACCCAATGGCAGGAGCCATCTGATTATAGGCCACTCCATGTTCGGTACTATCTCTTATATTCTGTCGGAATCGAGAATCCTTTAGCACAAATGAAGCAATTTTTCTATTTTCCTTAAAAATAAACCACCCCCCCGGACATGGCTGCACAGAAAGAGTCCCCTCCAACCAAAAGCAAATCTCAATCTCTTGTGTACATCTTTCATCACCTATCAAAGAATCTTCAATGAGGATTTGTGAATCCATTAACGATACTTTTCTTTGATGAATCCAATCATATCCATCATGTTGAGCCGTGATCGTACGGTTGTATAAGTCTACCGAAGATACTGAACTGTTGGCTCTTTTCGACCAATTAAAAGGACCACTCATTACACTTTGGGAACGATTTCCAATTTGAACGGTGTTATGAGCTTGGGTCGATCGGGCAAACATGCGACGAGATTCTTTTCCATTATAACGATACATCCCCCAATCGATCCAAATGGGTTTTCCTTCATAATGCATCCAGAGACTAAGAGCATCTGCGTGACCATGCCCTCCAGTAGAATCAAATCCAAGAGGTCCATGATCCATCACCAAAAAAACGTTTGTATTTCTCAAAACTGTATACCCACCTTTTGGAAAGTGCATGGATTGATGAATACATGATGATTGTTGTGGAGATAATCCAAGAATAGACAAGCGTAAGTCTCGAACATATGAAGGAGGAATACATGTAGTGTCCTGTACAACATGTGCTGCAGCTCCACAAATCGATTCAATGGAATTTTCTCGTGACATGACAGATCGAAGGATAACACAATTATCATGATCTCCTATCTGAGGAGTATTTCCACATCGGTCCATCATAGATACAAGAAACTTGGCTCCCATGGAAAGATGATCATGAATAGATTCCCTAATCCTAGGTGCAACGTGTTGTACATACAGCAACCATTCCATACACAAAGCTTGGTATGACATCGATTGTTCCGTCCCTACCCCATCACAGTATTGTTGACGAGGTAATAACGCGATTAATTCGTCTTCCCATCGTTCAGGCTTAATAAATGACTTAGGAGCCAGACGACCAAGGATAATCAAAGCAGAAAGCTCTGCAATCCTATGGTTGTTTGCCGAAGAGAATCGAGAAGGAAATCGGATAATCCAAGATGCATGATAATACAACGCGCACCAGATCCTTCGCTGCAACCCTACTGGTAGATCAAGATTACTTGAAATCCATATCAAAGACATAATTCGACATGCGCATTCTATTCCAGAGGAATAGCCGATCCCATGAAACGGTATATCCCAGTCCAACCAACTTTTAAGTCCTTCCAAGCATTTTTCCCGCATCTTAGGATTTTCATCTTTAGCAGACCATGCCAGTATCTGAAGATGTTGCAGCTTTAACAACTCCCATGCTGGTTTTATATCTGCATCGGCAAAGCGAAGTTCGATATCATGTGAGGGTATCTGTGGCCATATACTACCCGTTCTTGGGTCCCACCCCCATTTCCAAACCTCATCAGCAGTCCATTTCACTCCAAGTAACTCAACCCCTTCACGAATTATTAATTCTGCATTTCGATGAATGGGATGTGGGATTTCATCAGGGATCGTGGGCCATTTTGGAAGAGGAGAATGAAAAATATTATTAGATATCGATGGTGGTTTCCATGAATGAGAAGTCTTCATCCTCCACCATTCTCGTAATCGAAATGGAAATTCTGCTGGCTCCATTGAAGATAAGCGATTCATCATCCAAGAAATACGCTGTAGATTACGCCTCATAATGATCTGCCAAACAGTGAGGAAAAATAATACCCATGCTCTTGTCCGTTTCACACTCAAAAAGTGTTGTTATAGTCTGGAGGTATGATGATTGAGTCAAAAATACAAACGAAGATAGTCCGTGAAGATTTATTTTGCCCCATCTGCGCAGATAATATCTACCAATCTTTTGAAAATAACACAGCACCTTGTCCTCACGTACTCTATGTCTATATTGATGAAAAATCTGAGTTTGTCTATTCACATAATGATATTCACAACATCGTACAAGAAGTCGTGACAGAGCTTGAATCAGATGATGAGTCTATGATGACACTCTTTGAACTTCTCTCATCAATAGAAGGAAGGGAAAATCATCAAGAGATGTTTCAATCAATGAAAGAGCATCAAATTCACCCTGTATCACTACTTTCTCAAAGAATAAAACAAGAATCAGTTCTTCATCTAAGTATTACAATCAGTGGATTGGCAAGTCATACCAAGGAAAATACGATTCGAATTGGATATGATTTTGATGTTGATTCAAATCCTAATTAAATGCAAACATCTGTTTGCTAGATGTAAAATAGGTGCACAAGTTTTCACAAAGTGTGACGAAGAATACTATAACTACTTCCAATAACCATGAGGCTTGTATGCAACGTCCAAAAGTTCTCGTAGTGGGGCCATTTTCAGAACAAGCTGGTGGTGTTATCACGTTCCAAAAAAATTTAATTGAGCATTCTGATCTCAAAGAAAGATGGGATTTTGTTCCATATAATATTTCAAGGCCAGCAAAGAAGAATAAAAATATATCACACGGATATGAAGCATTCTTGCAATCTGATGTTTTACGGATGACACGTGCTGTCAATGTTACTGCCAAAAATATGCTGAAGTTTCCGCTTCAATTGAGCAATATTGATGTATTACAGATTCAGTCATCGGACTATTATAGTTTCTGGGAAGCTGCAATATATACTCGAATAGCAAAATCTCTAGGTAAACCAACAGTAGTTCGATTTGGGGGAGCTTTTGATAACTTCTACGAAAAAAGTTCTACCAAAGAACAAAAAGCGATTCGAGCATGCCTGCAGCATCCAGACCAAATCGTTGTTCAATCTCAAAAGTGGAAGGAGTACTTCTCTCAATTTACAGATCCGAAAAGACTAAATATTGTTCCTAACGCCGTCCCCTTTCCTCCACCGATCCCCAAAAGAGAAAATAAAATTCCCGTTGCCTTGTTTATTTGTACTGCAGAAGCAAAAAGAAAAGGAATAGAAACCATTCTAAAGGCAGCTCCAAAATTTAGAGGTTCAGCCTCATTCTTGTTTATTGCAGCCAATGAAGAAGTACATCAACAAGTAAAAGACTTAGGGTTGGATGACATGATAACTGTACGAGGAACGGTTCGTAGAGAAGAGATGAAGGAAAATATCTATCCAAATGTAGATATATTTTTGATCCCATCACACGGTGAAGGTTTTCCGAATTCTATGCTGGAAGCAATGGCTGCAGGACTTCCTGTTATCGGTTCTTATGCAGGTGCCATTCCAGAAGTTATCATCCCACCCAAAAATGGATTTCTTATTGAAGCCTCAGATGCTCCACTTCTCGTAGAAAAGTTGAATCAACTGGTTCAAAATCCATCTTTACGTGAAGAACAAGGAAAATACAACCATAAACTTTGTGAGACAACATACGAAATTAAAAATCTTTTTCGGCGATTTGATCAAGTTTGGAACAAAGCAATACAGCAACAACGATAGGTTTTAATAGGTTGGTCTTGTCTCTTCCATAAAATCTGAGGTTTGTTTTCGATACGTTTCCAACAGGTACAAGTCTTCTTGCAACTGCTGGCGTGCCTGAAAATCGAACGAGGATTGCGCATTCATTTTTCGTACTATATTTTGGATGTCCACGATGTCATTGTATACACCAGAAACGATTTCAAAACGATGTGTAGGGTCATTGCGATTCGAAAAATCAAAACTAGACATAAAATCACGAATTTTTGCTAATTGAGCTGGAGGAACATACGTAAAATCTTCTTGAATATCCTCTTCTTGTGCAAAGGCCTCCGCCAGCCCCAAACGAAAAGAGCTTGTATCCTTTGTGGATTTTTGGCTTTGTATGACACGATTGGATTTTTCTTGAAAAGATGTACGGATCTCTTCGGCGGCCATTGGATCATGAATAGAATGATTTTTTTTTACAGAAGAGGCTGGTTCATGATTGGTTGTTTTCGACTCGGTCGCTTGATCTTGTGACATCTCAAATCTCTTATTGAGCAATGGTGTTATAGTTATACTGTATCATTTTCACTTACAAATTGAGGTAATATCATGAATATAGAAGAAGCCTTGCGTAAAATAGAACAAGCAGAGAACCTTTTGTCTCAAGCTAAAGAAGCTCTTTTGGCATCTTCTCTCCCAAAAGAACAATCTAAAAAGGATGTACCCAAAGAAGAATCTACAAACGATAACGAATACGATATCGATACGATATCTGGTATTGTTTCTGTTTTACTCTCCCTTGCTATCAAGAATCCAACAGATGAAGAGGCTGAGCCAGAACTTGACCGAATCACACATGTTTCAATCGATGCCAAAGCACTGTCTTCTTTGATGAGATACAATTGGTCACGATTGAAGTCTCAAGTTCAAGATTATCTTTCAGATGCCGCAAACCCCTCGTCGTTTACTATTGTTCGAGAACAAGATCGAAACACCGGAAATATTGAAGAGAAAAAAGTATTTCTATCGGCAAAATCCAGAAATCCTGTACCGCTAACATTACGCAAGGATCTTGGTGAAGAGCATTGGAGAATCTACACTTTTTCACTATAACAAAAAGAGTACGCAAACATTTAATACCATGACAATCGTATTTCTGTTGACCATCCCTAAAAAAAATGAAACGCTGAATTCTTATTTGCGGAGTAAAAATGTCAAGCCATCTACAACAGCAAAATCAAAATTCTGCTCAGTCAAACACGGGAACACAATCCAGTGATGCCGAACATGATGAGCTACAAGAAACGATGGGCAATGCAGCCATCCAAGAAATGCTGAATGGGCATACCATTGATCCAGCGAGTATCTTCTCTGGAGCATACAACAATCACAAACAACAAGAACCCTCTATAAAGATTGCATTGACAGAATCTCAAATGAGAAATGTTCAGCTGTTTCAAATCCATTGGGAGCAACACAAAAATAGGTATGAACAGGTTGCAAACCAAACAGATATGCCTCCAAAGCTCATCGCAGCTCTACATTGGAGAGAATCAAGTGGAAATTTCAATACATATCTTCATCAAGGCGACCCGTTGGGTAAACCTGCTGTCAACTGGCCAAATAACATTCCTGTATTCCATAAATGGGAAGATGCGGCGATTCATGCTCTAAATATGAAGCGATACAACCAGCAAGAACTATCATTACAAAAAGACACCACCAACTTCAGCCAGATCGCAACCTATGCAGAGGCCTACAATGGGCTTGGTTATCACAACAGAGGGAAACAAAGTCCTTATGTATATGCAGGTTCTTCTCCATATGTCTCTGGTAAATATGTAGCAGATAGCCAATATGATCCACACCATGTTGATGGACAAGTTGGTGTCGTGCCTCTTGTTGGGTCTGTTGACGGAATCCAGACTCAACACGATCTATCTCCGCAATTACTGTCATTGGAAACAGCATGGGATAGAGTAAGCAACGGTCAAAAACTTTTGAAGAGAGGTATGGATGGAATGGAAGTCAAAGCTCTTCAGACGCACCTAAAAGACTTGGGCTACATTGAAAGTATCGATGGAGATTTTGGTCCAGGAACAGAACGAGCGATCAAAGATTTCCAACGAGACTTTGGTCTGACAATCGATGGAATCGTAGGCTCGGGAACCGCTGCAGAAATCATGGTTGCACTGCAAAACAAGAGTACACAAGATCAACAGCAACCAAACATAAACTAGTGCCGTGTTTTGGGCTCTTATCTTTTCATGTACTCTGCACGCGAGAAAAAAATATATACAACTAGATGAACGGGTTGTGGCACACAACATCTGTGAACAGAGTAATAGCATGAGACTCAATCACAATCAGTCATCTCTTACTGTTGATGCTGTTTTGAATAAAACGGCACAAAGATATGCCAAGGTACTCCGGAAAGGTGATTTTTTTTCACACATACACGAGAACAGCACAATAGAACGAACACCACTAGATAGAGTCCTGTACTCTGGAGGTGTACAAGCTACAACCGCAGAAAATCTCGCTAAAATTTCTGTGCTGCAGTTACCTGTTGAGAAATTTCAGGTTCATGTTGTTGATCACAAAAAAAGTCTATATCGAAAAAAAAATAATATGAGCTTGATTCCACATCATACAAACATCACAGCAGCACGTACCTTAGTACAAAGTTGGATGGACTCCAAAGTTCATCGAGAAAACTTGTTATTTCCAACTATGACACATATTGGATGCGGGTCTTCCATCATGTTTCTCCCCAATAAAGTTCCCATGATCATTGCTGTTGAGATACTTCAATCACAATAGATTTTCTGAAAATCATAAAAGCTCAGAAAAAATATAGAACCGATGGATTCAGTATCGATCCTGTTTAAAAAATATATCATAAAAACATGGATCATTTTTTAATGATTTTTTCGAACAAAAAGATAAAAATTTCTGGGCGTATAAAAATAATGAGATGTGCAGGTGACGGACAATACCCAAGTCAAATATCCACACAAAAACCTCTATAGATTATTAATCTAGAGGTTTTACAAAAAATATAGAATCATGGTAATGAATAGAAATCTTTTAAAGAAGATGATTCTCCTTTTATTAGATAGAAAAGCATTTTTAGATGAACGAAATTATTTACAAAAATATGTGTAGAAATGCTTATATTGAATCCGCTATCAAATAATATGTTGATTCTTAATATTTAAGGATTACATTTCATCTGTAGAATACAGACAATAATTGAGTTGTAAATGTTATTTTTTCAAGAAGTATGGAGCGTCAGCCTAGAATTATCACCATGGTTGTTTTTCGGTGCAGTTGTATCAGCCTTGCTACATAAGTGGTTACCGACTGGCTTTATTCAAAAACAACTCACAGGTTATTCAGGTATCATAAAAGCTGTTTTTCTTGGAGTTCCTCTACCTCTTTGTTCTTGCGGTGTGATACCCGCTGGAATCGGCTTAAAGCAAGATGGAGCTGGTGACGGATCTTCGATAGCCTTTTTGATTAGTACTCCACAAACTGGCGTTGATTCCATACTCATAAGTGCGGCATTCTTAGGCTGGCCTTTTGCTATCCTGAAGGTCTTTGCCGCCACAATTACAGGTATTGTTGGTGGATTTCTCTGTGAATACAGTACTTCAGAACCCAATGAGATTGTACAATCCAAAGATAAAAAAACGAAACAAGTAACATGGAGTGATGCGGGACATCATGGAGTACAGCTTATTCGCTCCATATGGGG
>NYTD01000305.1 GCA_002683315.1 Deltaproteobacteria bacterium
CATCGCAAGTTGTGGTGAACCTTCCATTAAGTTTGACATGTGCTCCGCCATGCCAAGCCGCCAAGCCCAATCCAACACCACCTTGTATGACAAAGTTGGACTTTGACCCCCAGCTTGATACAAGAAGCTCTTGTGATCGCGGATCAGCATCTTCGGGTTGATATAAATGCGAGCCGACAAACTCTGTAGAAAATCCCAGATCCGGCCGAAACCTATACGAAACCCCTCCACGATAAAAGAGTTGTGAGCCAAACTGTGCCAATTCATAGCTAAAATTTTGTTGATACCGATGCCCTATATTGAAAACAAGTTGGAAATCCTGAATTCGTTTATCAACCACAAGCTCAGCCTCTGCGACAGGTTTACTTGAAACGACAGGTGCTGTACTTCCACTCGTGGGGAGTGTACTTCTCAAAGCAAGGGCAAGACCAATGGGAAGTTGTCCTTCTGGATAGCGATACTTCATATCAAAGAGTATATCGCCAATGGAGCTTTGGGATATATCTTCACCGACAGGAGATTCTCCTTCGATATATGCATAAATCGGCAGATTCATCCCTAATCGAATATCGCCATATACATAGCTTCCGAGCAGGTCCAACTGAGAGACTGAATGAAGAAAATCTATTTGGGTCCCATCATACCCTGTGTATACCAATGGGCGGTACGTATAGGAAAGAACACCTTTGAAATGCAGTGCATTATCTTCCGCAAGCCTTGTTTCATTGGCCCACAAAAAATATTTCGAATCAAAATTTGGTCGAAATAATTGTGCATTGACATCAAGTTCTTCTGCTTGAACTGTCTGTAAAAATAGAAAAATAAACATAGAAAAATTCGTTCGTGCTCATACCATAATCTTTTCATGAGTCATTATCACGTCATATTATCGATTCACACAAAATCCAAAAGAGGTCTGCTGTCCAGCATCAACCGATCGGTTGTGATTTTCACCCTGAAACATCCATGAATCATCATCTTCTGTCACAGTTGCTCCCCAAGAACTTTGTATATGTCCATCGATGGCATACGGATAGCTCCATACTCCAGCAGAAGAACCATTGTTTTGTACAACAACACGACCACAGTATCCTGCTCCCCAATCCGAATCTTGATGGTAGGTAAAGGAAAAGTCGATGGTTGATTCTGGAAGATCTTCGGGAATCAGATACTCTACTTCCTCTTCTTCATCTGTTGAGCAGACTGACTCTTGTACTACCAATCCCCGTATCGAATGAAGATTGGTTTGCCCACCTGTTGAGCCTGTAAATCCAATATACGCAGGAAAATCAAAATCTCCTGCTACATCTTCATCGATATACAAATAATTATCGATCACCACGCGAATATGTGGAGCATGGACAAAGATCTCAACCACATGCCAACCAGTTTCCTCCAATTCATGTGTTGGAGACCACACAACAGGATTCGCAATATCTCCGTCGAAACTCATTGCAACATGATCATGACTGGTGGGATCGGGTAGTTCTCCATTAAACCAAGAATCCAATTCTATAGACCAACCAGGAAGTCCTATTCCATCTGTACAACTTGTGTTTCCACCATATCCAATGCCACATCCAGAACCGCCAAGAAAAGAAGTCATGCGAGTAGTATCCAAAGCCGTCAAGGAAATACCATCTGCTCCTGTCCCCCCCTCTGTTTTATATTCAAATCGAATCTCTACTTCATTTCCAAGCACAATTTCATCAGTCATAAATGCTGATCCAAGTTGGAATGTCTCTAAGCCCGTCAATTCCAACACTCCATCTGACAAAATCTCAGCAGAACCCTCAAGATTCCATCGGTCAAGCTGTAGTTCATCTTGCGAATATCCTGCTTCTTGACACACCTCAAAATCTGTCATTTTTTGTATACAATCATCTTGAATCTGAATCTGTATGCGCTGCTCTCCTATTGGACGTTCATCCATCCAATCGATAGAAATATAGCCATTTTCATCTGCAAAGCCTTCTCCAATAATGCTACCAGAATCATCCAACCATGTGATCCACACATCATCACCATCTTCGTCGTGAACCCATGCCTCAAGAAGGGCATCACCCACATCAAGAATACTTTGGGAAGCCGGCGTCCACGTAATCAACTCGGGAGGAGCGTTGCCATCGCATTCAGAACCCGTGCTGATCTCCGTTATGTTTTCGTAGACATCTTCCCCATCATCTTCAATCAGTGAATCCGTAGAGAGGTCGAGAGGATTCTCTTTTTCGGTTCCCTGATCGGGGAATGTAATGGTGTTGAGCTCATATTCGGAGCAAGCGAATAACAAAGAGAAAATCAACATAAGAGCCTCAGAAGAAATGGTTCATGCTCCTAGTCGGAGCGTGAACCAAAAAACAACAATGAACAATATTCATGGAAGAATGAATCTCACCCATCACGCATCAATATTGAACTCCGTACCCAACTTCTACAGACTCTCCCGATTGCAACTCATCTCCTTCGCAATGCACAATCGCTCCTTGTTGTGTGCAGAAACCATTCCAGTCAATGACAGTCGATCCATTGTGTTCGTAAGATATTGTCCAAGACAAGGACTGCAGGGAAACATTTTTCACAGTAATCACACGATGGTATCCAGCACTTCCCCAAGAAGTATCTTCGTATGAGACCACGACCCCGTCTTGTGTATCTTCTCCAACGGAGTCTTCGCTATCACCACTATAAGATTCTTCAATCTCATCACTTTTTAGCTCCACAACAGAGTTCAAAGCCATGGTATCTCCTTCTTCTGCCTCTCCCTTTCGCATAAAGAATCGTTCAAGTTGGATCAAACTAAGAATAGGTGCCTGCATTGTTTCTCCCTGCTCAAAATACAGATCTGATGCAGCTTGAACGGCACATGCAATATCCTTATCTTCACGGTTACCCTCACCATATCCAAAGGTAAACCACTGCTGAACATAGCATTCTCCAACCTGCTCAGAACCAGCGAGGACATCAGCCACACCTTCTACACCGGAGAATGGAACATCATCTTTGTCTATATTAAAAACCACGCCTTCATCATCGATCTCAAAGCCATTCTCTTGATCTCGCCATCGACCCAACTCATCATAATGCTCGAAACCAAACCCAACAGGGTCCATTAAGTTATGACAAGAGGAGCACTCAGTATTGGTTGTATGAGCTTCATATTTTTCTCTATTGCTGATGTCTTGTGCGACTTGTGGTAGATCCGCAGAGACATTCGGCGGAGGTGGTGGAAGTTCTTGACACAGAATACGCTCTCTAATGAAAGCTCCACGCAATACTGGAGATGAATTGGACGGTAGAGTATGCTTCGTGAGTACAGCACCTTGACGAAGCAATCCACCATACTGCTCACTTCCAAACTCAACATGCGCAAATCCATCGGCATCTACTTGAGACATATCGATCTCCACACCATAGTGACCGGCCAAATTTGAGTTTATGATGCTTGCGTTAGAAACAAGCAAATCTGAATACAGCATATTCTCAGAATAAGCATGCATCATTAATCTATTGGTCTCTGTTACCATATCTTCTTTGACAGACACAGAAAGAGGATCATCAACACTACCACGAGACTCATTGGATAAATTTTCAATACCAAGCCATTGATTGGTCATCTCAAGAATACTATTGCTGGCCTTGGGATGATTCATCATTTTGTATGCTTGAGATAGAACTTCTC
The DNA here is from genome assembly GCA_002683315.1 of Deltaproteobacteria bacterium. GTDB lineage: Bacteria > Myxococcota_A > UBA796 > UBA796 > UBA796. The sequence continues at coordinate 3,680 of NYTD01000305.1, forward strand.
CACGATCTTGTAAAACATCCTGTTCTGCAAGATCAAGAAGTTCTCTGTTTGGTGTCGTTTGCCAGATTAAGTACGAAAGTTCGGAAGCGATTTCCCATGAAGTCAGTTGAAAATCACCATTTTCATTTTGTACACCCAGTTCAGAACGGTACAAAAAATGAGGAGATTGAAGCATTGCGGTCAAGGTCCACTTCATACCCTCCTCAAATCCATCATCATAGTATACGTCAGAAAAGAGAGAGAGAAAGTCACTGACTTCATCATCGTTCAGTGGTCTACGAAAAATATGAGTCCCAAAATCAAGCAAAAATTCTTCGGCGCAAGCGATGGTTCTATTTCCAGCCGAACAAGGAACAATCGTATTCAATCGTTCTGAGACTACTGTATCTGCAATATCTTCCATGGTCATCATGTATAGTTCAGACATTCCACCAAACACCTGCAACGATACGGCGTTGTTTCGGTATCCATCAACCACATTATCTTTGGGAAGTTTGGAGCCCCAATCTGAATCAATACCAAAGAGATCTTCAATGGTATTGTCAAACTCTTGATGACTCAATCTACGAAGCAAACGCTTACCATACGCATTATCATCACAGATAAGTTCCTGTGCTTCTATGATGAACTCGTCTGAGCAGGTCTCCACAAGATCATTACTCATCCCTATAAATTTTGAAATCACCAGTGCTTCATTGCTCTGTTCCGCAAGAACTTCACCACCAACGTGCCCCATTTCATGCTGACCTGTCGGCTTGTTCCAAAGCAAAAACCCATCCTCTGTTTGAATTTTTGCCAGTGCACTTAGCTGCTCAAAATTACCCTCATCATCACCCGACTGTAGTTTTAATCTTGTCGTATTTGCCAAACCATCTGCGGAGTGACAACCCAAACATTTTGACTCTACAATATCGGAAACCTGAGATTGGTAATACCCAAAATCATCATTACAGTTGGAACCACCTGTAAAACATGCAAAAGAAAATAGAAATAACATTACAACATCTCCAATCTACCAAAACCACTTCCTGAATCGCCAAAACTATCCATCTCCAAACCGAATGCCTGTGCTATCGAAACCCAGAGTGAGCCGTGGTACTTTGAACCAACATCAAGGTATCGACCTGCTTCAAAAGCCCCTCCTCCGCTGACAACAAAGGGAACATCGGAACAAGAATGATATGTGCTGTGCCCGAGTTCTTTTGCCCACACAACAATGGTGTTGTCAAAAATAGATGTACCAGGAACCAGTGGGTCTGGAAGAGACTTTAATTTTTGCACAAGATACGCAAACTGCTCAGAATACCATCGCAGAGTATTCACAAATCGCTGTGCTTTTTCCGTTCCAAACTGTGCATGAGACAGGTCATGATGACCATCGCTATAGCCAAGCCAGGTAACCTGTTCTCCAAAAACCGTTCGTCCGACTTGAATCGAAGCAACACGAGTTTTATCAAAAGCAAATGCGTTTGCTGCAATATCCATCTGTGCTCGAAGAACTTGTGAAAAGTTACCATTGCTGTGATAGGAAGCTATATTGGGGTGTTCCAACTGTATATCTGTGCTGATCTCTGGGGCATTCAGCTGCTGTTCAAGCTCAAAAAGAGACTCTGTATGCGCATCAAGCTTTCTTTTCTCTTCTGTCCCCAGACGCTGTCTCAATGCGGCGATGTGCCCCTTTGTGATGTCAACAACTCTCTGTCTTCGGGCGGCCACCTTATCATAGGTTCCAGAATCTTGATACTCTTGTGCAAATAACAGATCAAAAATGGCATTCGGATTATCATTTGGGGTCACCATCTGACCATTTCGATAGGCCATTCTGGTTTGAGAATTTCCTCCTTCTTTATCTGCAAAAACACCCAGTTCCAATGAACGACGAAGAGATAAATTGTCAGAAGTGGTGCTCAAATGATCAGCTACGACTTGATCGATAGAGCTCAACGAACTTGTGGATAAACTGCCACAATTTGTCAGCATAGCCCTCATTCCTGGTTCATGATTATCAATATTATAAAAATTTAACCCTTTGATAAATATCAAATCATCTTTGATCGATTGTAGTGGTTCCCATGTGGTTCCAGAAGCAAATTGAAAATTCCTTTCCTCCCCGGTTGGCCAAATCTGGTTGGGATTGCACCCATCTGGTGTAAAGAAAACCAAAAGACGTTTTGGATTTCCTTCACTTGCGTATGCATTTCGGCTCAACGAACCTGCAAACGGTGTCAATAAGGAAGAAGCGCCCACGCCTCGTAAGAAATTTCGTCTTGATATCGAAAAAGACATACATACCTCTCAATGAAGATGTAGGTATTTTCGGACATCCAAATTCTATCGATTAACAAGTAATATTCATGACAAAATGAATCTCATACATACGTATATATGCCAAAACACCCGCGAATCATACTCTTATTTTAGTACCTTTCATGCAGTTGATACGTTATGAAGAATGATAGAAATATATCGACCAAGGTTTTGAAAAGAATGTCCTCAGATGAACTTCGCAAACGACTATCACAATTCCTCATCAAACGTGATTACACAGACATAGAAGATTTTATCCAAGCAGAAGTAGAAAAGCGTGTACAAAATAAGAGGCCTACTTCCGGTCATAGATTTCAAGACTCACTTGATTCTGAATCTTCTCATTCTATCTATCTTCGTTCTATCGATACTGGAACGATTTCAGACTTTCCTTCCGGAGAAGCAACATTCACACGTCAGCACGAACGTTCGACTGAATCAAGCTTTTACTTTACTTCTTGTAATACAAAACCTCCTCACTCTACGGGCTCTACAGAAGAGGATGATTCCGAATTTGAAACAGGGTTTCGCACCAAAAGCTTTTATGATCACGAAGATTCTGATGAACGTTCATTTTTTGTAGATGAAACCGGACTTACAGATCCCAGTAAACTTGGAAAGTATAATAAAAAAACACAGTTGGGCAAAGGTGCGATGGGATCAGTCTGGCGTGTTCAAGATCCCGCCCTATATCGAAAAATAGCCCTCAAAGTTATTCACACCGATTCTGCAATGACTTTGATGGAACGAGAAAGATTTGCGGAAGAAGCTCAGATTACTGCACAACTTCAGCATCCGGGGATTGTCCCTGTATACGATTATGGCTCACTTCCATCTGGACATCTGTATTTCACCATGAAAGAAGTCCAAGGACGTACACTAAAAGAGATCATGCGCAGTGTCCATCAAATAAGCAACAACGGTATTTGGCGGACAACACAAGATGGCTGGAATTTCCGAAAACTCATCTCTGCTTTTCTTAGTGTATGTCGAACCATTGCCTATGCACACAGTCGAGGTGTTATCCACTGTGATATAAAACCATCCAACATCATGATTGGTGATTACGGCGAAGTTTTGGTGGTCGATTGGGGTATTGCAAAAGTGATTCACGACTCAAACAATCAACATCTTGTATACACGGACAGCACACAAAAAGGAGATGGACAACCAGAGCTTCTAATCTCAGGAACACCTGTATATATGTCTCCCGAGCAAGCTTCAGGAATGAACAATCTCATTCGAGAGAAAAGTGATATTTACTGTCTTGGCTCTACGTTATATCACATCATGCGAGGAACACCTCCATTCACAGGGAGTGAATGGAGTATTATGTCAGACAAATGCATCAAAGATCCTGTCTCTGTACGCACACCTCATCATGAAAAATCCAAACCTCTTCCTCTTCCCGATGAACTGGTGCAGGCCTGCGAAAAATCCATGGCTCGTATCCCAAATCATCGCTACGATACGGTTACAGAACTGGCAGATGCCATTGAACACTGGCTTGATGGCGTACAACGCAGAGACAAGGCACTTCAAATCCTTGAAGGCATCCAAGAATTAGAACAGCAGCAGCAAACTCTAATGGAAGAGAATAAAAATCTACTAAGGCTAACCGAAGAGGAATTGCTACAAGATCTCAAATCAGAGAAGGCGTGGGAAAACTGGACAAAAGTCCAAGAGAACAAGGAAAAAGTCAATCTCCTCATGCTGGAAATGGAACAACAACTTCATGGCGCACTCATTTATGATTCTCAACTTCCTTATATTCATGAAAAATTGGCACATATCGAATATTCTTCATACTTAGAAGCCTCCAGACGTGAAGACAATCACGCAAAAAAACGATATCTTCGCAAGTTTCAGACCTATTTTGATGTTTTATCGAAACAGCAAAAAGAATACTGGCAGAGAAAGCTCCAAAGCCATGAATCTTCTTTCTCTTTTGCAAAAGAAAAAAGAGGTTCATTTGTCGGAAGGGAAAAGATTCAAGACGATCTCTTACAACTCCTAAAAAAGCATTCCTTTATCACTCTGCTTGGAACAGCTGGAGTTGGAAAAACGCACCTTGCACTAGAAGTAGGACAACAATGGCAAGAGTCTCAAAATCAGAAATCATACTTTTGTGATATGTCTTCTGTACGAGATGAGTTGGGAATGATTCAACTATTGGGTCAAACTTTTTCTCTTCCTCTCAGCTCAAATAATCCAAAGGAAGAATTGATCCAATTTCTTAGAATCAACACTCCATTTTTGATTATCGATAATGTAGAGCAAATTGTATCACCCATATGGGAAATGATTCAGCAGATACGAGAAGAGGCTGAAAACACAATCATCTTATGTACGTCTCGGCTGCCTGTTGGAGACAACAAAAATAATCAATACAAAGTTCAACCAATGGGTCTTTTGGAAGGTATTGAACTATTTGTAGAAAGAGCCAAAGTCCAACAAACAGACTTTTCCATCCTTCCATCCAATCGAGATCTTGTCACCCAACTTGTCCAACAACTTGACTCCCTACCACTCGCTATCGAACTTGCTGCAGCAAAAGTCTCTACGCTCAGCCTTTCTGAAATAGAACAAAAGCTCTCTGATCGATTCTCACTTCTAAAATCGAAAGTCCGTGCTGATGAACAAATTACACTACTTGCAGCTGTAGACTGGTCTTGGGATTTATTATCTCTCGTAGAAAAAAATGTATTCAAACAATGCAGTGTCTTTCAAGGGGGATTCACGCTAAGAGCTGTAGACAGTGTGATTAAAATCAATGATGAAGAATCACATCTTGAAGTGATGGAAGCATTAATTGACGATAATCTCATCCGAAAAGAGAGACAAAAAGATGGAAGTATCCGTTATTTCATGCTGAGCTTTATTCATGAATACGCATCTCAAAAACTTAAAGAACAAGGGGCTGAAGATGTCTATACACGCCATGCACAATATTATGCGAGTCAGGTCTCTCCACACAAGACAGAACAACATCGTGTGTTCTATCACCAGTTTCGTATCGAATTGAGCAACCTTATTCAAGCAAGTGAACAAGGACGAGAAGAAGATGCATATCATACCTGTATCGCTGCTTTAAAAATTATCGAGTACAGAGGACCGAGTTCTTTGGGCATACAGGTCACCAATCACTTTCAAAAGCGAGCCGATATTTCCCAAAAGTATCGTATTCAGGTTCAGATTAAAGGACTTCCATTTTTACGTTTGTCAGGAAAAATAACGAAAATGTTAGAGCTGCTAGAAATCCTAGAGCAAAATGTTCAGTCACTGGATCCAGAAACAGAGGCATTTACCTACCAAACCTTATTCCAAGCACAAATGGATTTCGAAAAGAGCGCATTGGAAACCTCTCGTGGAAACTTCATACTCGCTCAAAAATATGCACAAAGCTCGAAAGAGTTATTCTCAAAGTTGGATCGATATCAAGACATCTACAAAGTACAATGTGCGATTATCAGAACACACACTGTATTGTCTCAATTTGAATCCTCTCTTCTATTAATAGAGAAGACCAAACGACTGCTTCAAGAACACAATCTCAAAGACATGGCTCGCCTTGTAGATATCGAACAATCTCTATTGTATATGAGGACTCGCAAATATCAACAGGCTCTGGACTCGTATAAGATCGTTCTTAATGCATCAGATCCTGAGCATAAAAATCAAATGAGCCCCATCTATGGAAACATGGCTACATGCTACCGAAACCTAGGAGAGTACGAGAAAGCCATCGAATACAATCAAAAAGGGTATAAGCTCGCAACCGAAATAGGAAATAAGCGCAGCATGGCTATCTTTTACGGCAGCCTCGGAGTTATACACAACCTTCTCGGACATTCCAATGAAAGTATCATCGAACTTGAGAAAGCAAAAAATATCTGTATTGAAATAAAAAACCGTCTTGGTGCAAGTATATATCTTGGAAATATCGGAACCATAAAGGCCCAAAGAGGATCTCTTGCGGAAGCCGAGCTCATTTTTAAAGAAGCCCTGCAAACCTTGGAAGAACTAAAAAACAAACGTAACATCGCCTTATATAAAATCTGGTATGGCTACACCCTTCTTATGCAAGACAAAGATCCAAAAGAAATCGTTATTCAAGAAGCCATCGAAATGTCTTATGAGATTCATAAAGGACTTTGGTCTTTTGGGTGTTCATTACTCGCTTCATACAGAGCGAGCAAAGGCAATTGGAATGAAGTAGAGGAACTCATTGAATTCGGATATGAGCATCTGGTAGAACACAGTGAAAGAAGTGTTTTTCTATGTAGAAGAGCTCTTGTATATGCACAAGCCGAAAACCATCCAAACACGAAAAAAGCCTTCCAAGATTGCATTTCATTCATGGAAAGGCTTTCGGTATATCCCAATACGCATATTCACTCATTGTGGACAAAAGTTCAGAATATATATTCTGAACGATTTTAGATATCACAAGCTAAAAATCATCTCCTGAAGAAGCTTATCCACAGCAAAGGTCGAACCTTGTCTTTCGTTGTGGAAGGTTGTATATACAACTGTTCCTTCTCCACGCTCATAACGAACAGCAAGTGGCAGATCGTTTCGAAGCTCTACACTATTGGTCGAATTGATGAACTGCACATCACCAGAAACCAAGACCTCAACATTGGATGCTACAGTATTGAAGACCATCCATTGATTTAAGTCATAATCAATCGTGGCATCGCTCGATTCGAGAATGGTTTGCATCGTAGGATCGATAATCTTTGCTTCAACAGTAGAAGCCAGACCATTGACACCAATAAAATCAACAGCATTGGGAAAAGCATATCCTATCGAATATGCAGCATGATCTGAGGCATAGATAGAGCCCCCATTATTCACAAATTCTTTGACATTATCGATTTTTTGTGGATTGGATGCATTTTCTACATCAGCATAGGAACCACAATTGATAAAAATAATGTCGTATGTTTCCATCAACTCCAAATTACCAAACATGGATGAAGCTGTATTGTTGTCATAAAGGGTATACTCGATTCCCAGCTCTTGAAGAATTTGCTCAATATGATCATACTCTCCATCTACAACAGCAATCGATGGCTGATCAAGCTCACAGACATCAAAGGGCAATTCTGTGGTTCCTGGTAAGACATCTACTACCATTTCCTTGGTAAATGATCCTTTGGATATATACACGATGTGCTCACCTTGTGGGAGATCATTCAGTGTATAAAAACCTTCTCCATTGGTGTAGTCGTCTGAGATGTAATCAATCACGCCGTCATTATTGGTATCTATTTCGACATAGACATATGCATCAACGATCCAATCACCTCCAGTGGGAGAGCACACACGACCAACAAGACTGTTGTATTCGGGCTCATCTTCGATCAAACTATCCGTAGAGAAATCAAATCCACTTCCATCACTGGTACCATTGGAGTCATTGGCGCCATTATTGATTCCAATTTTGTTGTGAAATCCATATTCTGTGCAAGCGAAGAGAGAAATAAAAGTAAACATGAGAAACTCCATTTGTGATACATTTTTAGCTTCGCATGTCCATCGTAAAGATACCAATGAACAGTTTTCATCTCATAATGAGTCTTGTGTATACATGAAATGACAATGTCAGAGAGTTAGTTTTTCAATCGTATATCAGAAAATAAAAAACACCATCACAAAAGGGATGGTGATCATTCACGATGGAACCGATTCTCTATCTGGATGCTATTTCATTTTTTTGAACGCGAAACTCAACACGACGATTCTTTTTCCTTCCTGACTTATACATGTTGTTCGCAATGGGATTTTTTTCTCCTCGAGCCAATACCAATAAACGATTGGATTGTATATCGTTGTCCATAAGATACCGCTTAATGACATCTCCTTGTTTTTGTGTAAAAGACAAATTACTTTTGGAGCTACCTACACTGTCTGTATGAGTTTCGATGGTAAAATCTAGCTCAGGATGAGAGAGCATCAAATCCGCAACATCATTTAAAATAGAATAAGATCGAATCTCAAGTTCTGCGGTTTTCTTATCTTTGAAGACAACCGATTGAGATAGGACCAATCGTGAACCTTTTTTACGAACCTTCGATTTTTTCAATCGCACAGATATGGAACTTTTACCATTTGGGTCGACATTCAATTTTTGAATCACAGAACGATACCCATCTGCGGAAAGTCGTACAAATTGCTCCCCCACAGGCAACGCTCCATTCTTATTTGTATGCATGTTATTAGCATGAACCAATCCCCAAGAGATATTCTTCAAGCGTTTGCCATTTTTATTTCGTATGTCTACGCTAACATCTTGATATGGCTGTTTCACGGGGACACTTAGAGTTATTTTTTCTGTATTCGGTACCTCCAACTCTTGTGATGCATTGGTTATGTATCGACTATCTATCCGAACATTCCACATTCCTGCTGGTATTTCCATTGGAACTCCGGAGAATCCTCTTTTACCTGCAAGAAGAAACTCTTGATTTTCAATCGCAGCACCATTTTGGTCAACGAGCTGTATGGTCACCAGCGGGTGATCAGGACATCCATCGAAATCATCGATTCCATCTTCATCTTCAGGCTCAAGAGGACATGCATCCACTTCATCTGCCAATCCATCTTCATCTCTATCATATATATTGACCTGTGGAGCATAGACAAAACCAATACTGGTTCTTCCCGAGAGTGAATCGACACTCTCGCCAAGGCTCATCGTCGCACTGGCACGAAATCGAACATCGTGAAACTGATGAAATGCCGAAATCGCCATTTCGGTTGTTGTATCATTCACAACATCTTCTGCGGTAATAGGAAGTGCGCTCCATGTCTCTAAGGACAATCCAGTCGATTGCGCAAATGCATATCCGACACCACCACGTGCATATAATTTAGCTGCATAATTGGAGTTTGCTTCCGTTGCAAGAACTTGCTTCTCAAGTCCTATATTGGTACTCCAAAACCATTGCTTCTCCATGGGAACAGAAGAAGAAAGAACAGCTTCCGCTGAAACAAGGTGATGCTCAATTCCAATAGGTGCTGCAAGTTGAGAAGAAGGAAGAGTATGTCGAACCAATACAGAAGCCCCCCACCCTTCTTTGTTGGATTTTTTGAGTGGAATCATTGCATTCCAAGATAAGTCTCCCATTTTTTGTCCACTGGCGACACCAAGTGCTGCACGATTGTGCTCAGTATCCAAAACAAGTGGAAGCTGCACACCAAACTGAATGTCATTCCAAGAGTACTGACCGTTCATGATAAATTGCGACAATGTTTGTTGTGTTTGAATCTTTCGATTCGCCGCATAAAATGATGAAAATTCTTGATTAACCAATGTTCCTCCAAATGTATACTTGGTGAACGGTACATTTGCATCATTGACCCACTGGAACATATAGGTTCCTGATGCTGGTGGAACATGGTTGGATACGATGGTTGGAGTAGCGAAGGCTGAAGCGAGAAGAAAGGAAAACATAAGGACTCCGTCTTGGTGGTGGGAATAAAACATCTCATTCGGAAGAGACAATTGAAGTATGATTCCTTTTTCAGAGCAAAACCAATGAATAGTCTTCATTGTAGTATTCACCTGATTCATGTTCTCCTTAGCTCCTGAAAGGGAGTATATTTTTTAAAAATATGACAAAAAATATTTTTTTTACACCGCGAAAAAAATCAAAAAGTGACATGTGGTCATATTTTTGTTAGTATTCATGAGATTCATTCTTTACTCAATGAGGCAAACCATGTTGTTATCATACCTACTGTCCCTAAGTACGGCGCTTGCTACTCCAGATGAATTTCCATCGATAAACTCTCAGTATTTTCGTCCAGCGATTGACTCCAAATATTTCGTTTGGGTGAATGAGTCTGATCCAGGAAAAGACAAAGCATTGAATTTTCGTGGAATCTTTTCTTATACGGACAAGCCTTTTGTCTACACAGACTTTGATGGCAACCGCACTGAGATTTTGAAAAACGTAACGCAGCTTGACCTCGTCGGTGGCTATACCATGGGTAACTTCCGTATCGGTGCAGATATTCCTGTCATCATTCGTGCAAATGGCTCCCTCCCTGGGGGAGAAGAACTCTCGGATACAACACTAGGCGATTTGGTGTTGGATGCAAAATATCGCTTCACAAAGCCCACAGATACACTGGGTGTAGCGGTTGTTATTCGCTCTACTCTTCCCACATCTCCATCAACGATGTCGATCGGAAGTGCAGATCCAGTAATTGAAGGAGAGCTCAGTGTGGACGCGGAGCTGGACAAAATGTTCTTGGCCGTCAACGTCGGGCATCGTCAACAAGGAGAATGGACACATGAACAAGGAATGTTCGGGCCGCAATTCTTCGTTCGTGGTGGTCTTGGGTTTCTTTTGGATGAAAAGAAAGGAGTTTCTACTGAATTTGTTTCATCTCGTCTATACGAGTTTAACGATAACACAGCTCCATTTTCCAGCGAGGTTCTCCTCAGTGGTTGGAGCGCCATCGATGCGCTAATTGTTCGCGGAGGTATTGGTGCGGGTATCGGTACGGGAATAGGTACACCGAGCTGGCGTGGAATTCTCGCAGTCGAATATCAGCCCAAAATCAAACCCAAAGATACAGATATGGACGGCATTATTGATAAAGCCGACCAGTGCCCCAAAGAACCAGAAGATATTGATGGTGTCAAAGATGAAGATGGATGTCCAGACTTCACAGATGTAACCATCACCTTTGTCGATCAATTTGGCGTGCCCGTTGCACGTAAAAAGTGGACCGCGGAAGAAATAGAGCTCGACGAGAATGGAAAACCTGTTGTTGTCGCTGTTGAGGAGCCAAAAGAAGAAACTGAAGCACCAAAGGTAGTTGAAGGAGCTGAGGCAACAGAAAAAGCGTCTGAAGAAGATGCAACCAAAGAAACGACTCCTGTTGCAACAAACAACCCCAATCTCATCGAAGGATATTCGGGTGTTCCGTTTGCAGCACCATCCAAGGACTTTATCCTTCGTGCAGACTTTGATGGATATCGCCCCATTGAGCAGGTGTTCAAGGTGGTAGACGGCCAACCACAAAATGTCGAGATCAAGGTGGAAATGATCTTGGGTAAGCTTGTAGTCAACCCCAAAGACCCTGATGGCAATCCAGTTGCAGATGCGGTTTGGAACATCGACGGTTCTTCTGAACGACACAAGATCGATGAAATCCTTGACCTCCCACCAAAAGAGTATGTTGTACAGGTTGCAGCAGACGGCTACAAGCTTAAAACAGAAAGAGTTGAAATCAAACCAGACGAAACGGCCTCTATCGATATCGATCTCATTCCAACCAAAGCACAGGTCAAGGATGGCATGATCAACTTCGATGGAACCATTCACTTCAAAACCAACTCTGCTACGATTGAACCTATCTCTTTCAGTCTCCTAAACGACATTGGAGATATCCTAAAGGATTTCCCAGGTATTGAGCAAATCCGTATTGAAGGACACACCGACAGCGATGGTAGTGCAGCGAGTAACAAAAATCTCTCTCAAGATCGTGCCGATGCTGTACGACAGTATCTCATTAGCTACGACATCTCAGCAGATCGTATGATTGCCGAAGGATTTGGAGAAGAAAAGCCCAAAGCGGACAACAAAACCGAAGTGGGCAAGCAGCAAAACCGTCGTGTAGAAATCTTCATCCTGAAGGTGGACCAGAGCAAGATCAACGGCATCCACGACATCAAGCTCGATCGAGACATAGAAAAGCATCACAACCTCGATGAACAATAATTATCAAGTATAAATGACAAAAGGCTCTCAGTTTGAGAGCCTTTTTATTGGGATGTGAAAATATTTTTTGACAATAAATCACCTCCTTTTTCTGTGTTTTCATTCCCTCTAACAGCAACATGAATCTTATGCATTGGGTACTGATGAGAGTTCATGTGAACGGTCATCAAAACATGCCTAAATGAATAGTGTCCAAGCAGAACATCGCTTGCATTCACTTTTCAATCTAGGATTCGTTATGACATTCAATCAAGCAGCAAAATGGATGACATCACCATTTCTTCTCTTATCTCTTTCTCTATCTTCTCAGGTTCAAGCAAGCGAAACAACCGACTGCGACTTTCCAGACCTCTACCACGCGATTGTATTATTCGGTGATAACGATCCCAACAGCTATGACTATCGATCTGCGAATCACACATTTGGAAATGCCGGAGGAGAATTTGCCAAAGGGATTTCGGTTAATGGAAAAGCACAGTTCCCTAACTTTTCCGTGACCGTTCGCAACACATTTGGAATTCCATCGGAGCTCAAAGGTGGCAATACAAACCTCGTAAACTTTACTGCAGGCGTGAACTCTGGATTTTCCTATGACCAACAAGAATGGATTGACTTTGCCAATGCACTGTATGAAGCACAACAAGTCAACCCAAGTGTCAATGGTCACATTAACTTCTATTTCCCCAATGGTGGTTCGGTTCATCTTGAAAATGATGGTCCGGATTATCCATCCACATCATCACAAAAACTACACGTCGTGATCGGAGAAGGTACGGTATACCCTCCCACACAATGGGAAAAAATCGATGGTGCGATTATTGCGCCAGAGGCAATCATCGATACCAATCAAGAGATTCAACACTATCATGGTTTTGTGGTTGCCAAGCAGTTTTTCGAATCCGCATGGTACTCCAATCCTTGGGGAAACACTGGATTGCAAGTTCATGGGCAAATCCCTTCTTCCGCGATGACCTGCATTGAAAATCCAGATCCCACGGAAGAGCCATCTTCCGAACCAACCAGTGAACCGAGTGAGGAACCAACCAGCGAGCCTACGGACGAGCCTTCCAGCGAGCCCAGTGAAGAGCCATCTTCCGAACCAACCAGTGAGCCCACATCTGAACCGACTTCTGAACCCATTGAATATCCTGATACAGATGAGGATGGAATTCCCGATAATGATGACTGGGATGATGATAATGATGGAATCCTCGACATAATGGAAGGCGATGGAGCCGTGGATACGGATGGCGATGGCACACCCGACTCTCTGGATACCGATGCAGATGGTGATGGATGCTTCGACGCAATCGAAGGAGACAACTACTACACAGATCTGGATATAGACTCCAATGGAATGCTTCTTGGTCTTCCCAATGAACATGGAATCATTGGGATTCCACAAGGAAAAGGCTCATCGGATGACGCATCCATTTCCGCTGGATGTGAAGAGGAAGAGACCGAAGAAGAAACAGAAATCATCACGGATACCGATGGTGACGGGCTTGATGATTCACAAGAAGACACCAACGGCAATGGTATTGTCGATGAAGGAGAAACCGATCCCAACAACCCAGATACCGACGGTGACGGAATCGACGATGGAACCGAATCTGGCGTACACAATGATGAAGACCCAGAATCAACAACCGATCCACTCAATCCAGATACCGATGGAGATGGAATCACCGACGGAGATGAGGACAAAGACAAAGATGGGAATGCTGACTGGGATGAGACCGATCCCAACAACCCGGATACCGATGATGACGGGCTCAACGATGGTCTCGAAATCGGAACCAACGACGATACCGACACATCAACCACAACCGACCCATTAAACCCTGATACAGATGGTGATGGAATCAACGATGGAGATGAGGACAAAGATAAAGATGGTTTGGTCGACGAAGATGAGACCGACCCAAACAACCCTGATACCGATGGCGATGGAATCGATGATGGAACAGAGTCTGGTGTACACAATGATGAAGATCCAGAAACAACCACAGACCCACTTAATCCCGATTCCGATGATGATGGACTACTCGATGGAGAAGAAGACAAAGACAAAGATGGCTTGGTCGACGAAGATGAGACCGATCCAAACAACTTTGATACCGATGGTGATGGTGATCTTTGCGGAGACGGTGTGGAGGTTCTCATCACGGGAACCGACCCACTCAATGCGGAATCAGATTGTGAAGGAGAAGAGCTCAATGCCTTTGTTGAAGGATTGGAAGAAGGAGATGAGATGGCTGGAAAGTATGGTGGCTCTGGCTGTGCAACGGCATCGCAAGGCCCCAAAGCGTGGACCTGGATTCTTGGACTTCTCGGACTTATCTCCTTCCGCAAAAGAAGAAAGTAAAATCCAACAGTACGCAATCATAAGAGACGGTCTATGCCGTCTCTTTTTATTTTCTGAGTCACGATAAGAGCAAAAACCAACGAGCAATATTAATTATGACATACCATCGCTTTTTGACGATAGAGTCTCTTTAATTATTCAGAACATGAGGGATTAATAGTACAGATTAACAGCCCCAAAAGGCTCCTATCGACACTTTTGGTAATTTATCACTCAAACTTTCACATACAATCCAAAACCGTATGAATCCTTTTCATACGACATCGGAAGAAAGTACAAGTAGGATGAATGCTATAATAAACATGACAAAGAATCATCTTTTGGTTATGTAAGGTCATTATTATTCTTGGAGAAGTCATGCAAAGCAAGACATTACATTCACTCATTTTCGTACGCAGATTTATTCTTCTCTCTCTTACCTTAGCCTATCTGGGGAGCGGAAACCAAGCCCTTGCCAACACCGACACCGATGGCGATGGAATCCTAGATGTGGACGATCTTGACGACGACAACGGTGGGATTTTGGATATCGATGAAGGTGATGGTCTGCTCGACAC
>NYTD01000306.1 GCA_002683315.1 Deltaproteobacteria bacterium
AGCACAAACAGAACCTTTTGAACCAAGTGAATGGCAAGCTACACTACGGTATGTCGAAAAAGACCTCGACACACATGTAGAAGAAGCACAAGAAAGAGTCATTACGCAAAAAAAGAGAAAAGAAGAAGAACAGAAGAATAGAATCGCGATTCATCACGCTCAAAAACAAGCAGAAAATCTTCACACTGACCTTCTAGAATTGCAAGACGCATACGACTCAACGTTCACACAAACGATAGAAGACTTGCTCCTACAAGTAGAACGACAAGAAGAAGAGAAAGGAAATGCTTGGTCTGCTAGAATCACAAATTTGATAGCCCAAAAAGAAGAAGCGCACACACAGGCCAAGTATAGAAAAGAGCAAGCCGAACAACAAAAGAAAGAAGAAGAACGACAACGAAAACTCGAAGAAGAACGACAACGTATTGCAGCAGAAAAACAGGAACTGGAAGAAAAGAGACAACGCATAGCAATGGAGCGAGCTCGAATAGAGGAAGAAAGACAAAGGCGAGAACGAGAGCGAAAAAATACGGAGCGAAAAAAAGAAATTCGCGAACAATATGACCAATGCATCGTCGATATCCGGAATTTATTATCCACATCAAGCGATTCTATTACACTAGAAGCATTATCTCACCTATCCAATTCATACCCCAACTGGATTGAAGATGAAGTCGAAACACAAGAGCAATGGGTCAACGGCTTGGAGGAACGATACCAAAAAATAATTCAAGAATCACTAGAAAGAGAAAAAGAAAGGAAAAGAATAGAAGAAGAACGGAAAGAACAAGAAATTCTTCGATTATCCATCGAAAACACGATTCGTGAATATAATTCGAAACTTTCCACAATCACCCAATGGATAGAAGTCGATCCACAAACCCAAAAGTCTCATGAAGAACTCAAGATTTTTTGTAATCAAAGAGAAAAAGAATCTCTTGAGAAATGGAGTCTTCGTTTAAAAGAATTCGTTCCTCTCTTTGAAAATGCATATAAAGAAGCACAAGAAAGAGAAGAAGAAAGACAAAGAATAGAAAAAGAGCGACAAAGACAAAAAGAAGAACGTAGAAAAAAAGAAGAAGAAGAACGCCTCGAAAAAGAAAAACAAGAGGAGCGTAAAGCTTTACTGGCAAAACAACCAACAGACTTGGGACAAGCCTTATCCATTATCCATCGTCTTTATGATCTTTATCGTATCTCCACAGAAAACGAACTTCGTCCCTATCTAAAAAAGAATCTGCGTTCTGTGAAAGGGTGGCAGATTGCATTGCTCGAAGAATTGTGTTTCTCTTCTTCTTGTCTGCTTTGGCTCAAAAATAATGAGCATGAAAAGATTAGAATCTTTATTACGGAACAGTCCGAACACTACAACAAAGATACACTCAAAAGCATGCTACTCTTGTTAGCCAGTTCTCTCTCTCTGACTCCTCCTCAACTTGAAACACCGAACAAGCAGAAAAATCAAGAAAAAGAACAACCTTCGACATTAGCGGAACCAGCAAATAAAGAATCAAAAACAGAAGGAATACCCAAACAATGGCAAGAAAACCCAAACTGGAAAGGTCCTGCGCAAAGCCCTATTTTCACGTCCGGTAGATTCCAAGCATCAAAAAATATAAAAAAGTATACACTGTTGAGACAAAAAGACTCTCGTCCCTTACCGTTTCGTGCAGATCCAAACATCACTACAGCTTCTGTGATCGGCTATCTTTTTTCTCAACAACTTATTCCTATTCGAATGGATCTGCATGGCGTTGTCTTGGGATGGTATCGATTTGAACGAGAAGGAAAACCTGTTTCTGGATCTGTTCCTTTGTCTGTTTTTTCCGATACAAAACCATTGCAACTACAATTCATACCCAATAAAGCGCAAAAGGTTTATCTTTCTATTCCCGATCAAAATATCGAAACGGAGACCATCGTTGGTTCGACAGTCCCCTTTCTCAGCCTTATCGAAATCTTTGGGTCACGGTTTTCTCTTCCGTACCGAAAATGGAGTGTCTCCATTGAAGGAACAAAAGTAGATCCCTATCATATGCTCTGTGATTTCGACCAAGATGAACAAATACGAATCACAATGTCATAAACATCCCAACTATCTTCTCACTATAAACAGCACTATCTGAGGTTCCTATGAATGAAATCAAGAAAAAAGCAGAGGAAGGACAAGCCTATGCTCAATTTGAATATGGTCAATACTTTGAGTTTGGAAAAGGAGTTGATCAAAACTTCGCTCAGGCCAAAGTGTGGTACGAAAAATCTGCAACACAAGGCTTTGCAAAAGCACAATATAATCTCGCCATGCTTTATCAGCACGGAAGAGGCGTCCCTATCGATTATAAACAAGCATTGTATTACTATATGCTTGCCGCTGAGCAAAATGACCCTTGGGCCATCAACAATATCGGATTTTTATACGCGCAAGGAAGAGGCGTAGAGCAAAATCCAGAAGAGGCACTTCGTTGGTATCACAAAGCCGCACGGTTTGGACATTTTGAGGCTCAATACAATCTTGGTGCTCGCTATGCTGGGGGAGAAGGTATTCCTGTAGATCTCATAGAAGCACACTATTGGTTCTCTCGATCACAAATTGGATGTACAGCTCTTCAGCAAGAACGAGCATCCAAAATCATTGAGTCTCTTGAAGCCGTGATGTCTCCCCAAGCCATCGAAGAAGCAAAAACCAAGCTAAGTACAGAACTTGGCGAGAATTAAGCTAGATTCAAAACCACAGGGACATGATCTGAAGGCTTAAGCCCTTTCTTTTTGTGTCGCCATGTGCGTAACACTTCCATGGATCTTGCACGAGAAACCAGTGGTTCTGTTACAAGAAAGTGATCGATACGAAGGCCTAGATCATAGCGATATCTACGTGCTCGGAAATCCCAAAAACTTCGATAATCAAAAAAAGTAAAATCACCTGGCTCCAGAAGCGATTCCCCCAAATCATGAAGCCCCCAATCCATAAGATTCTTAAGACGCTCCAATTCAAGGGGATGATGCGTCACAATATTGGGTTTCTCTTGTACATCCCAAAAAACATCATGTGGATGTGGAGCAATATTAATATCTCCCAAGAGCATCAAAGGCTGGTCAGGAGTGGCACTGTCACCTACCCATGACAGAAGATGATCAAAGAATTTGAGCTTGTATCTATATTTATCAGACGTTTCCTCAGATCCCTGCGGACAGTATAAATTGACAAATCGAATTCCATCAATGGTAGCAGCCACCAACCTAGATTGTCCTTCATCTCCATCTGGTAATCCCCTATGAATGTCCGTCATTTCTTTTTTAGAAGCCAAAAGGACACCATTCCACTGTTTTTGGCCATGAATCGCCAACTGGTAGCCACGACTGGTAAACATCTCTGTTGGAACTTTATCAGTAGCGAGCTTGAGCTCTTGAATTGCCAAAACATCAGGCTGCTCTGCATCAAGAAAAGCCTCAACATATGACCCTCGAGCCTTAAGAGAGTTTACGTTCCATGTAACAATCTTCATGTGGATACTCCTACAAATATATATGGCTGCACAATCACAAAGGAACAGATGGTATTCTCAGATTGCTCACTTTCTACCGCCTTCCACATTTTTTTTCCATTCATAACCGTCTCTATAAAGGATGTGTTGTCATTTGCAACAGCTTGGGCCAACTTTTCTAAATCAATGGAGTTATCGACAAAAAATACCGTCCCTCCATGACAATACGACGACAATTCGGACCAAGGACAAGACAAGACTTCTAATGGAAAGGTAAATCCTTCATTTTCTTGAGACATCTTTATTTCTTTGGAAAAAGACGGTGTGTGAGTCCGACAACGACATAATACCATCCGAGTGAATCAATCTCCTGATACATAATCATCTCTTCTCCTTTGGAACTCCATTCAATAATGGTATTAGACTTCCCCTCTTTTATATCAGATACAACTCGAGGAATAGGAAAAAAGCTTTGTTCTTTATATGAACTGCTGCTGGCAGATTGCAATAAAATTTTGCCTGAACCATCAACCAGCAGAATGGCCTCTGTCTGAAAGCTTGGAAGCGCCAATAATGTTTTCACAAATTGAATGGAAAATTCTATTCCTGCGACACCAATACGATTTCCATCGGTATCATATAGGCTTTGCGAACAAGGCATAAGCAGACCTTGTCCCATTTTATCTTGGTACGGCTGTCCACATTGAGAGCCCATGTGTCCCTTGGCCAGTTCATACCATGGTCGTTTTCGAGGATCGTAATCTCTAGGATACCCTCCCTTCCCAGGAAACGCACAATGAACTCCTTCTTCTGTAGCGACAAATGTCCATATAATGGGAGATCCTTCTGCAAAAACCACATCTCGTTGTTCTTTTATATTTTTTCTTAGCAGCGCTGGATCTTTAGCGCGTACAATGATGTCTTGAAAGAGATGACGTAATCCGTATAGCTGATTCAGTTGATATTGCACAGAATCAGGCGAAACCAAAGGAGCGAGCTTAAATACGGGATGCGAGAAGCTTAGTTGCATCTCTTCAATAGAAGAATAGGATGATGCTACCATCATGTCCTTAGGAGCCCGCTCAGGATTTTGAAAATCAGAATCCTGATAGACAGAATGCTCGTGTGCCGGAGCTCTTAAAGCAGCTTCTCCGGCCTTACTGAGTGCATGTAAACTACTCAGATAAGTTAAAAATGACCGATCTATTCGTTCGCTTTGCTTGACTACCTCACTATTTAAAGCGAGCAGCATTCGCTTGTATCGCTCATTTTGAACACGGATTTGCTCTTCTTTTTGTCGCTGTACTTCTTGTTGTTCTAGTTCTTTTTGAATACGTACTTGTTCTTGTTGCTGCTGTATGTGTACGTGATACAAATTGCTTACCAAGGCAATAATAATAAGTACAGCCATAATCAAAATAGCAAGAGTCTGATGACGATACAACCAACGTTTTAATTTGGCAATCGGAGGATCGGGCCATGCAGATACGGGATCTTCTCGTAGGAATCGTCGGATATCCTCGGCAAGCTCATCTACACTATCATATCGATCAAAAATCTCTGTAGATGTACTCTTTTCGATGATGGCCACAAGCTCAGGTCGAATCGGTATCTTAGCTGAAAAATGAATCACCGGAGCAGTTTGACCTCGTCTTGCTCTACGAAAAACATCTTCCGGAAGTCCTGCGGGAATCCCTTTGCGAAAGGTGACAAGCTCTTGCAAAATCAATCCCAAAGAATATTGATCACTTGTGGATGAGATTTTTTCGGCTTCTCCACAGGCTTGCTCAGGAGACATATACCCCATCGTTCCCAAGACATCTCCTTCAACAAGAGGTGCTTCCAGATGATGTGCGATCCCCCAATCCATAACATATACTTCACCAAAAGGGCCGAGCATAATATTTTCGGGTTTGAGATCACGATGAATTACATCACGTGCATGAGCATATGAAATCGCATCACATATCTTAAGAAATATCTCAAGACGTTCGTTGAGAGGCAATACCATATCTTTTTTTTCTTGGTTGAACTGCTCTTTTCCTTCTTCAATAATATCGCTCAGTTCTTTTCCTCGAATCAACTTCATGGTATAGGCGATATCTTGATCAATACTCTGTAATGCAGAGTAGATTGGCACAATACTAGGGTGCTCAAGCTGTGCCGTAATCAACGCTTCCTTAATAAAAAGACTTTGTGCTTCTTCATCAATTTGTCCTTTGATTCTCTTAAGCGCAACATTACGATGTAAAGAAACATCACGAGCAAGAAAGACCTCACCCATTGCACCTTCGCCCAAAAGGGTCTGTAGATCTACCCCGGGAATGGGACCGCTAGAGTCAAAATTCATCGTAGAAGGAAGCTCTATTAGCTGCTCTGATTTTATCTTTTGATAGTCTCCCTCAGATATCAACTCTTGTTCTTTTAAAAAAACAAGAAAATCACGGACGATGGTTTGTTCAGATTGGGACGAATTCAAGGCAAAATCAGACCATAAAGACTCAAACTCTTCTTGATCAAATTTTAACAATCCCCTTAGCTCATTACGCTTCATTCAAATCACACATACATTATTCAGAAATATTTTGTTCTGTATTTTCTGCCGATTTTTCTCTCTCAGCGTCCAATTCATCTGCTGGGATATCACCTTTTGGTAATCGTGCCGTTCGAACAATACGAAATCCAAGTTCATTACTTTGAAAAGAAGGAGTTACTCGAATTCGATAGGCATTTCGAGCATATCGAGCGAGATGACCGGAACTCCCTCCTCGACGAATACGATAGGCACTCAAGTCTTCTCCAGTTGGATCAATCGCTTCTTCTGTAGAATATGCTCCATAACCATCCCATACCCACTCCCAAACATTTCCACTCATGTCATATAGACCAAGTGTATTGGGAGCTTTGCCAGCAACGGGTTGAATCCGATTGCTACTGTTTCCTTCATACCACGCAACTTCCTCTATACTATCACCTCCCGAATATTTTCCTGGAACATTTCCACGAGCCGCATACTCCCACTCTGCTTCTGTTGGAAGACGATATCCCTCACAATCCAATCCTTTCGGCCAGCTAACCTGTTGTCCATTGATTATGTAGCATGGCTCTAAACCTTCCTTGAGAGAAAGCCTATTGGCAAACTGAATGCTATCATACCAAGAAACTTGATTCACAGGAAGTTCTGCCTCAAGTAGTGCACTTGGATTGGTTTCCATGACAGACTCATACAACCCTTGTGTGATCTCATGAGTGGACATATAGAATGAACGAGTAATACGTACTGGATGCAGTTTCTCTTCGGGGAAACGCGCTTTATCACTAATCGGAGAACCCATTTGAAAAGCGCCACTTGGTACCCATGAAAAGGCGACAGGAGCATCTTGAAGAGTAGGCAACTCCATCCCTAAAATCATCTTTTCTGCAGCAGAAACCTCTTCAATATTAATATCGATGGTGTCTTTTTGAACCTGAACCTGTGCTGATTTGTAGGTATCCAAAAATGCATAGGCCGCCATTTTGGAATAATCATCCATCGCTTGATCTACGAATTCTGATACTTTATCCCAATGACGCTCTGCCTTTTCTCGAACAGCTGCCGCTTTTTGATTACGCTCACTTTCTTTGGTGTATTCCATTTTACGGCGTTCTTCCAAATCTGCCAAACGATCATCAAAATCACCAGTATTATTGGTTTTGTCCCATGGAAGATAATTTCTTCCTCGCTTTTCTTTTCTTTGCTTCTCTGGAAAAAGTATCCACTCAATCTCTTCAAGATCTGGTCCCTGTCCTTGCGCCTTACTCATGAGAAAATTGGGTGTTTCCGATATTAAAATAGAGTCACGAGGGCGATCTGGAGTCACAATGGAGAAAACCTTATTGACATACCCAAGCATTTCTTGCATTGTGATTTGCCCATCAAAATCAATATCTCCCCACCCTTTTAAGGCACCCAATGCAAGATAGGAAAACGGGTTTCGCCGTAAATTTGGTATTTCACCGAGACAACCATCCATTTTATTAAACATTAGCAATGACAATCGATCATAAGCCAACTCTTTTGCTGGGAGTGTTTCTGTTACGACGTTGATCGGTTCATTATAAGGAGTGAATCCGGAAAAACAAGCATCCATTATCGCAATGGCTTCTATGTCTTCATTCTTTTTGAGAAGTTTATGTAGATTACTCCAACTCCAGCCATTTTTTTGAACGTGATTTTTTTTGAGAGTGGTATCGGCTGTAATCAGATATGGCTTCCCTTTAAATGAGGAGCCGTACCCCAAAAAAACAAACCATAAGCGACCTTTTTTACCTAGAATTTTGGTGGCTTTTTTCCATGTCTTTTCAATATTTTTCTTTGTGGCTTGTGCATCTTCAATATAGAAAAGTCGTTCAGGAGGAATACCTCTTGACTCTTCAAGCCATCGTTTCCAATCTTTTCCGTTCTCTTTTGCTCCACGATAATCTCGAACATACAAATAATCTTCGATGGATATTACAATGGCGACATCTTCGGGTCCAGTCTGCACTGAACTCGTAAAACCCTTGTGCTCAGGCCACATAGGAGGTGCTTCTTGTGCATGAGAGAACAAAGAGAAAGAGAGAAGAAAAGAGAGCATTCATATACCTTCAGATTGGATTAACTAAGGAATTTTCTTGAGCCATGTATTGTCTTGGAACGACCATTGACGAATATAATTCATTCCGCTCTCAGTTTGCACAGTAAATGTCTTTCTCTTTTTAAAATCAACCTGAGAGATAATATCTACTTTGTGAGGACCCGGCGAGACATCATACTTAAACAAAGGTGCCTTTCTGATCTTTTTTCCATCTACAAAAATAATTGCATCACTATCAGCAGAAATGGTTAGAGTCGCAGGACCAGTTACAATAATCTCTGCCTCATTTTTTAGATTCTTGGGCGGACTTTTTCTTTTGGTTATCTTTTTTTCGCTCGAATTTGATACAACGATTTTCTTCTTGGCTTTCTCGTCTTCTACTTCTTGATGTTCTTTTTCTGTTCGACAAGAAGAATCGTCATCAAAAAAACAGAAGTATCGTTCATCTGGATTCAATTTCACTTTTGCTATTATGCCCTCAGATGAAACAGAACAAGTCTTTGACTTTTCTAAGAACAACTCTACCTTTTGGCCTTCTTCTGTATTTTTATCGCCACAATCCACTTTTATGACAGTCTTTTCTGTCACAAGAAACACATTGGGGGAAGATACCTTCTCTTCTTTTGGTTCTACTTTATCTTGCACTTTAGGTACAGACTGCACCTCTTCGACAGAAACGACAGTAGGTTGTGGCGAATCCAAAACCAAAGGCAACACAAAGAAACCTATACCGAGCGCAGTAATAGATACCCCTAAGAACCCCACCAAAAATAAAATTAGATCCTTCAGACTGAGTTTTTTCTTCGACACAAATCCCTCCGTGTACAATTAATTGACGAAAAGCACATTTGGCTTGATTATTATACTCAAATTTACAACAAAAATCACTTATATCGCAGAATACCAGTAAAGAGTTTCTCATATAAAGAAGCCGCTTTGTCCCATGTCCTATCTGTGCTCATCGCATTTTTTCGCATTTGGGTAAAATCATGTGGATATTGATAAAAGGTCTGTAAAGCCCAATCTAGAGCCTGACGAAGACTTTCTGGACGAAGCGGAGAATATGCCCACCCATTTCCTGTTTTATTTTTCGGGTGAAAAGACTGCACCGTATCTTCTAAACCACCTGTAGCATGCACGATCGGTAATGTCCCGTATTCTAGTGCGTGCTGTTGTGTCAGTCCACATGGTTCAAATCGGGAAGGCATGAGCAAGAAATCAGAAGCGGCCGTTATCTTATGTGCGAGTTCATTGGAAAACTGTACCAATCCAACCCCATGGGTGTATCGATTGACTGATCGAACAAATTCTTCTAGTTTTGGATCTCCGGTGCCTAACAAAACAAGCTGTGCTCCGCAGTTCATCAACCAAGGTGTGATCGCCTCAATCTGATCAACTCCTTTTTGAAAGTCCAATCTAGAAATAAATCCAAAGAGAGGACGATCCATTCGAACTGGAAGTCCCAATTCTCGTTGCAATTGCGCCTTGCATACTGCTTTTCCACTCATATCTTGTATGGAGAATTTCGCGGGTATATATGGATCTGTTTTGGGATTCCAAGCGTGCGTATCTACCCCATTTAATATTCCATACACATGTCTTTTTCGGGCACGCAAGATCGGGTCCAAACCCATACCAAAATCTGAAGTACAGATCTCTTTGGCATATGTCGGACTGACTGTCACAATACGATCCGCCATCACCATACCGGTTTTCAGGAAATTCAGTGCACCACCATATTCTAGAAAAGATAACAGCTCAAGAGGCAGCATCAAATCTTTGAGGATATTCGGAGAATATACACCTTGATGTGCCAAATTATGAATTACCAAAGCAGATCCTGCACGATATAGTTTCCCCCATTTTTTTACGGTTTCCAGATATGCAGGAAGAAGTGAGGTATGCCAATCGTGGAACAAAAACATGGTGTCACTTCCAGAACCATCTGCACAATACCGATGCCCGTTCAAAGGAAGTCGAAGAGCAGCCAAAATCGCACCTTGCGTTAGCAAAGAGAAACGAAACCAATTGTCTTCATAGCTGCCTTGACTTCCACCATATATACCACCACGACAGATCGCAGGATGATCGATAAAAACACGATCTACACCATTGTCACTACAATGAAAAAATCGTATAACGTGACCATCCAGATCAACTGTAACACCTGTATCCCAAGCCTGTGGATATGACTCGTATCGAGGAGCCACAGACATAACCCTATGTCCTCGAGATCGTAATGCTCGAGGTAGTGCACTGCACACATCACCCAAGCCTCCTGTTTTGGACCAAGGTGCAACCTCCGCACTTACACTGATGATATTCATAACAGCCTCCAAGAGCATGCACTATTTTAACCGCTTACATGCATTCATCGTGTATACATCGATTGTTGTTACAGACTTGTCGATTCCAGAGCTATTGCTTTTGGAGGAGATCATTCCATATCACTGAAGATCGACCATATCATTCAATATCACGCTTTGCTCTAATTCTGGAGCATAGTGTAATGCATGTTGGTACAATATCAAGGCATCTTTTTTGCGGCCAAGTTGCTTAAGAAGCTGAGCTTGGGCATGAATCCATCGATAATCAGTGCAGGTTCTATCTTGAAAAATTGGGAGAACATATTCAGGACCTTTGGTATGCCCCAACGCTTCTATATATGCAAGAAGCTGTTCACTACTTTTGTCAAAAGACAATAGTATCAGTTGCAAGCGCAATATATCTTCCCATGGAGACTGTTCGTAGGATGCAGCCTGCATTTTCATAGCCAATATACTTGCGCGAAGTGTTTGCGGTCCCCACTCGTACGAAAGCGTTTTCGATTCTTGTAGTAGAGATAAGCCTCTTTCAATCGTTTTGTTATTCCATTTACTTCTCTGTTGATGGCGAATTTCTAAATCGAATAGGGTTGCATAACGACGACCTTCTTCAAGAGTATACCAAGCCCAGAATCCTAGGCCCTCTGCAACATGAAACAAGTGAGGACGAAAAGTATGAAACAACTGTTCCAAGTACAGTCGAATATCGGTAAGCGACAGGCGGTTACAAAGAGTAATACTTCTATACAACGTATCCAAAACGAGATTTTCTCGATCATTATTGTCTGGACGAAATGACAATACATCAGAGGAAATACTGATGGAAAGGCCTCTTAGTGCTCGCGAAAGACGCTCTTTCCATCTTTCTACAGATTGTCCATGAGGCACCAACAGATCATTAGACAATCCTCCTACCAAATGGAGGCATAAGAGACCTCGGGAAGTCGGTGTGAGTGCAGGGTGTGATATCGCGTACAAAATAGACAAAGAATCCAAATGATGAAATGGTTGCACAAAAAAAGAGGCCCCTTCTCTTTTTCGTATTTCTCTCATCATCCATCGCTCAAG
>NYTD01000307.1 GCA_002683315.1 Deltaproteobacteria bacterium
ATATGCTCTAGATAACAAAGAGAATGTGTTGCTTAACAAATATTATATGCTTGTGTATTTGAAATCCATTGCGAATGATGAATATTACAGACTCTAAAGGCTGGATTTTTTTAAGATCTGGATGATTTATTGATCCAATCTATGATCTGATAAAGATCAATATAAATATGCCTTAGAAAAGTTTGTACGTTTGTATGCATCATTTTCTACATGTTTATGAACTTTTTTTTTCTGGAGTAGAATTAACAAATAATTTTGTGAAAAAAAATATTGCTTTGGTCGAAGATTGGGGTAGTCCGTTCAGTATCTACTCACGAGAAGGTTTTGTCGTGAGAAGAACCACCTCATTTTGAAACTACGGAGTATTCCAATGAAATTTACCATTCCCGCATTATCCGTCCTATTATTTGCTTGTGCATCTCCTAATATTCAAGAGAATGAATATGAAGAGGGTATATCTTCTGAAGACAAAGACGTTGCTGAAGCAAGTACGGAAGAAGATCTTCCTAATGAAGATCTAGAAGAACCACAAGAAGAAGAAGAAGAAGAAGAAAGCACACCAGTTGAACCTGAAGAAAATAATGGTGGATTTGAAGGTGAACTTCTCTCCGGAACATGGGTTGTCGCTGGTGCAACTCTTGTTGAAGACCCATGTGATTGGGATAATCAACTTCGTTCATTTTTTGGGATAGGTGCAGATGCTCTTCTTCCTAGAGATTTTACGGTTGACGCATCAAATGGTTCCTTTCTCATCGAGGCCAATTCTTATGGAGCAGCCGGTCCTATTGAATGTATCATCAACAACTCTGATTTTAGTTGTGAAACTCAATCCGTTACTCCGATCGATTTTGAACTGGGGCAAATGGGATGGACATACGCCATTGAATTCTCAGGTTCAATAACAGATGAACGTTCTTTGGTAGGAACAACGATAACAAGCTTTCCTACAATATCTGAATATTTGGTTCCTGTGTTTGAAGGTCTTGGTGTTGATACAACGCAATGCATTCAAAATTATGAATTGACCTTAACATTTGGCGAGTAATTTTTCTTATTCATAATTGTTCTTCGTAGGCTTACAATAGACTACGAAGAATACTTTTTTGTACAATGCTTTCCATAAATAAGTTAGGGACCTCTTTGAGGTTTCGTCCATAGCTTGGGCATTATTTGCGATTTTCTATGCTGGCGTTGTACATATTTTGAGCACATCACCAGTAGATTGAATACCATAGCTGAAAATGCTTATCGTCTATAATATACTGGCTGTCTTCTGTTCGAGCCATTCTGCTTGAAATTATGAAACCAGATACTTTACGAGTACTTTATTTCACTTCGATCTGTATCTTCATTTATCAACATACACAATCTTGACCACATATGGTTAAGTCATCCAGGTACATTCCCCATTGACGATATGATTCTAGTTTGTCTGCAGGGAGTCCCAAAGAAGTGGATATGGCTTTTGCAACTACAGCAAAACGTTGTCGATATTTGTAGATAAAGCAGAAGATTAGGTTTCCATGCCGAACATGTGGACCACAAAGGAATATCCCTGAGACTTTCGTTGATTCATCATCCTTTGTCAAGAGGGGGAATCCATCATTACGTAGTGCAAATAGGTCTGCAACAAGTCCGTGTCCCCCAGTAAATCCCACTCCGAGTAGTGGTGTTGTCGGAGTATGAAAACAACGTCCATCTTCTGTGTGTACTTGATAGCCTTTATCTGACTGTTTGACTTTGGTTACCTTTATATCAGGAATGAGCTCCACATTGGAAATAAATTGTGGGTCTTTCATGCGTTCGAAAGAGTACGTCGATAGTGACACACTTGGATCTGAGCTTTTATCACCCCAAGGACAGGCTCGATCAATAAGCTTTACTTTTTTATTCCTACGTGCAAGATGATATGCAGCATCAAGCCCGCTTTCATAGCCGCCAATAATTACAAAGTCATCGCCATTCAGTTCTGCATAGCTTTCAATTGTGGCGGTATGTCTGCATATAGAGGAGCCGATGAATGAGAACAGTCGTGGATACTGATATTCTCCGACAGCCCAAACGACATGTTTTGTCCATATCTTATCGTTTGTAGTCTCAATTAGAAATACACCATTTTCTGGCTTTATGTCTACTACTGTTGTATGCTCGCGAATGGGAATCTTAAAGAAGGAAGCAATGTTTTGTAGGTGCTCGGCATACTGCTGACCTGTGGGGTGTTCTACACGCATGTTGTATGCAGGGGAGATGCCAATCGCAATAGAGTTTAGATCCAGCATCCCGGCCGAATTTGTAGGGAATGAAGGCGTAATAAATCGAGTTTCTTTAGGCCACATAGCAAAAGAAGCACCGACAGTATTACGTTCTAGGACAAGTAGATTTTCAATTCCAGCATCCATAAGTGCAATTGATACGCCAACTCCGGCAGCGCCTGCTCCAACAACGATAACATCAAGGGGGGTTTTACATGTATTCATGAAACGAACAAAGATATTGTGGTTGTAGAATCAAGCATAAAGATTATCATTATTTATGGGGTATAACGGATGTTCTTGAATGTTCGTGATTTTGGTTTTGGCATCGATAATTTTTTCCAGTTTTTTGCTCTGGGGACCGATTTTGGAGAGTCCATGTACTGTCGAAGCCAAGATAGTGCCTCATTTGGAGGAAGCCAATGTTTTGATTTTGGTAAACTTCGAAAGGATTGAAAACATTTTTTTCGATAGTCTGGACTTGTCGTTGATTCTATCCATGACTCATATTCTAGCCACCACTCAAGGAAGCTTCGACTTGCAGCTTCAATCTTAGAAAGAGATTTTTTATTGATAAGGGAGTCATCATAATTTCCAGGGAGGGGAGGGGTACTATCTTCATAGACCCAACATCGTCGATATTGACGAGTATAAAAGAAACTCGGTGTCTGTAGAGAGTATCGACCCACACATAAGCCATGCAGCTCAACGATATCGTTTTTGTATGTTGTCCGATAGCAGCTACTGCCTGTTGCATCTTCGGTTTTTGTTCGTTCTAGTCCAAATTCGCACAACAAATTCCCACGAGAGTGTACGACGGCACATCCCCAAAAGAATAATTGCTGTCCGAGTGCATTTGCTAAATCTTTGAGTAAACCCAGTGAATTTTGTGATGACATTTTTTTTCCGGTGCTGGAACTTTTATAAAAGAGAATCATGACTATGATTTGTAATGTTTTATAAATCCTAGTGTTTTTTGAGGGATGTGAACAGCATAAGATGATTGATTTGTCTTTTTGATAAATCTAACAATACGCAAGTACGTGTGAAAGGTCTAATGAAGAACTCTATACCGTTTAGAACTGTCTGATGTACAATTTATCCTCTTTTATCAAAGCATTGTGCAACTGACAATTATAATCATTATCAAATAGCTGATTCCGATCAAAGATGGGTGCTAATTTAGCTTCACATTTTCGTGGATTCATTTGTAAAAAATAGCCGATATGTTCCCAAAGATTACATTTCGTGATGATTATGACGGAAAAGTCTCACCAAAAAAATCATGTTTGGACAGTCCATGTATATGTGTATTGCACATTGCCTCCATCGGTATCGGTGCTGTTGGTATCCAACGAAAAGGTCTGTTTCCTGCTCTGGATTTACATCTACATGTACTAAGAATAATATTCCTACAAGAGCGCTATGTTCACTCATGTTGAGGTGGGTATGTATTCTTTTATTATGGTTCATTTGTCCTACATTTGCATGTGATTTAGGAGCTTTTGCTTTACTGCATTGGTTTTGTGAGAAAGATATTGCCTTGATGATGTCGGATGGATAGTTTGACACGTGGAAAAATCGAATTGATACGCCATCCATGTACGTTTACACCAAATGTTGGAATTTTTATGAGACTGATACTCCCTTTTTTTCTTATCTCTTGCGCTAAAAAAAGCCAAGAGACATCAACAGAGACAATTGTTCCTGTAAATACGCACACTAATTTTTGTCTTGCCGACAAAGATCTCTGTCACGATACAGCTTGGTTGTTTTGGAAAGCACATCTTGAACCAACAAAGGGAATTTCTGGAGACGGTTGGGATTTTGCATCTCGTACCGGACAGTTAAGCCCTGATCTGTTGTTTGCACTAAAAGATTCAGGAGTAGCTGTAAATAAAGCCCAAGATAAACCATGGGTTCAAGTATTGTCGTACTCTACTGATCTTTCGGCACAAAAGATTGCCGAACATACCTTTGTAGAACTCTGTGATTCCGGTCATCATAAATCATGTGTCAGTCAAGGCTACATGCTACTTGATACCGATAAAGAAAAATCGCAGGCTCTCTTTCAGAAGGCATGCACCGAACAGATTGGCATCGGTTGTTATCCTCTTGCTAAAACGCTAGACAATGATCCCGAGAAGGCTTTGGCTAGCTTGGAAATGGGAGTCACGAACAAAAATCCCAACAGTACTGCTGGAGTTGCATTTACTTTAATCGCT
Organism: Deltaproteobacteria bacterium; assembly: GCA_002683315.1. Lineage (GTDB taxonomy): Bacteria > Myxococcota_A > UBA796 > UBA796 > UBA796. The sequence continues at coordinate 4,478 of NYTD01000307.1, forward strand.
AGTGAAAATGCAGAGACACAGAAAGAACGCATCCAAACTCTACTAGAGGAAGCTTGTTCTTCTACTCAAAAACCTACGGTCTTCATGGGCTTAGATGGTTTGGAGGTTCAGGTTGGTCGTTGGCAGTTCCTCGGAGATCAGGGTAAGGCATGCTTCACTCTTGCAGAAAATACTGAGGATGCGGAGCAAGCAAAGGCTCTTACATCAAAATCATGCCGTATGGAGTACGCTGCTGCTTGTCAGAAAATGTGTGAAGATGGAGTAGGAGAAGCGTGTCTTGACCTAGGTGTATTATATGTCAAGGGTTCTGGAGTTGAAAAGAATGTAGAGGAAGGCAAAAAATTCTATCAAAAGGGATGTGAACTGGGATATCAGCCAGGCTGCAACATTAAGTAAATGAGCAGATGGGGTGCATTTTTAAACATGATGAGTTTGTCATTGTCGGTGGATTCGCCGCACGCTTACATGGAAGCACCACTTGACGCATGATTTGGATATCGTTCCAAAACTCGATTCTATCTCTTGAAAACAACTGATACAATTTATTCGGAGCTTAAACACCAGTTCGAGAATCCCAAAATCAAGAGAAGGTATCGGAAATGTTGAAAATATTCGTATTTGGATTGTCGAAAAGTACATGCTTGCACTTTCCTTACGTAGCTTCCAATGTCAAACTTTCCCCATTGGCCAACGAACATCAGTGCTGGTTGCACAACCACGGTCACCAATGCCAAAGTGTAGAGCACGGGTGTCTTCGGGGTTGGCTGGGGGTCTTTTCGCGTGATGTTCTCGTAGTCAAAGTTCACAGTTACGCAAGTATCAATTGCATCGCGGTTGATGGTACTGCCATCGCCAACCGGTTCAAATGTCATCCAGCGATTCTGTGAACCGTTCAGATGCAACTATATATGGGGATGCTCTTTTTTGACTACACCATTCTTCGTATGATTTTCCGCGGAACCAAGGACAATATGAATCATTAAAGAATAGTTGTGTGCAGTTAACAATCCTTCAATCTTGTTTATACCATATTTCTTTCTCTAGATGTTTTGCCATGATGCATAAAAGTTGGTATCTAGGTTTGTTCTTGTTTACCAAGGTAATTCTTAAAACACTTTTCTCAAGGTTTTTACATGCAATCCAAATTTATAATTTTTTCCTCCTTTGGACTATTGGCCTGTCTATTACCAACCACTGCTTTCGCTTCTGATGGAGATGGTGATGGGATCGATGACATAGATGAAGACATCAACGGTAACGGGATTGTCGATGAAGGAGAGACCGATCCAAACAATCCAGATACCGACGATGATGGTATAGACGATGGTGTGGATGTCTGTCCCGTTATTGCAGACCCATACCAATTAGACTGCAACAACGACGGTCTTGGTGATGCCTGTAACTTGGGCTACACCATGAATAGTTCTGATTCTGTCTATCTAAATAATGGATTAAATCCAACCGACAACGGATACAAGGGTGTAAAGGCAAATTCTTGGTTTTTATCCTTTTTTGAAATAACGCAACAAGGCATTTTGCATGAGCCAACTTGTTGGTGGTCTTCGTATTTTACTTCAGATGGGGTCGCATATGAGCAGCATCTAGATAGTGTTGAACAAACCAGTTGTGAATCTGTCACGTATACAGGGAGTTATTATACGATGACAGAACCATATGCAATGACCTGGACCAAAACGATAACCATGCACGACGGGTTCGCCTTGTTTACAACGACTTTAGAACCGAAGTCTTCATTCTATGAAATGGGCAATCATAAAATTATCAACCGTCAATCTGGTGGGCTTGGTTGGGTCGATCAAGACATCGCACTTATTCGGGGTTCCTCAGGGCACTACTCAGTGCTGCAGACTCATGAATCGTACTATAAAGACATTACCATAAACCACTTTGCTGAACAGCATCTCGCAGAGGGTGCAACATATGATGGTTTTCAGCTGGTAGAACCTACGGGCTATCCTCTTGGAGAAGGAATATTGGGATATGATCCTGATGGTGTCGTTTCTCAGTTTTTTAATCAAACCTATCACTCTAGCAACTATGAATTGGGATATGGTCCTGCTGAATTTGCTTCCAAGTATTCATATTCAACAGTACCTACAGCTTCATCATCATCCGTAACCTTTGGGTGGGGTACTGGTGATCTTGCCATGGCCGATAGTGATGGAGATACAATTTTAGACTCCACGGACAACTGTATTTTGATTGTCAATGCACAACAAACAGATAGCAATGGTGATGGAATCGGTGATGCCTGTTCTGATACCGATTCAGACGGTCTTTTTGATTGGGAAGAGGTGATTGCGGGTTCCGATATAAACCTGAGCGATACCGATTCCGATGGTCTCAGCGATTATGATGAAGTGTACACGCATCTGACCGATCCTTCATTGGCAGATACCGATTCCGATGGCCTTCTCGACGGAGACGAAATCGACACTCATTTGACTGACCCCTTGTTGGCAGATACCGATTCTGATGGTCTTCTCGATGGAGAAGAAATTGATACCCATCTGAGCGATCCTTCATTGGCAGATACTGACTCCGATGGTCTCAGCGATTATGATGAAGTGAACACGCATCTGAGCGATCCTTCATTGGCAGATACTGACTCCGATGGGCTTGGCGACTACGATGAAGTGAACACGCACAATACGGATCCACTCTTGGCGGATACCGATTCCGATGGTCTCAATGATTATGATGAAGTGAATACGCACAATACGGACCCTTCATTGGCGGATTCTGATTCTGATGGTCTAAGCGACTACGATGAAGTCACAACACATAGTTCTGATCCTCTTTTGGCGGATACCGATTCTGATGGGCTTAGCGACTACGACGAAGTCAACATCCATAGTACAGATCCTTCATTGACGGATACTGATTCTGATGGGCTTAGCGACTACGACGAAGTCAATACAACTGGAAGC
>NYTD01000308.1 GCA_002683315.1 Deltaproteobacteria bacterium
CATCCGCAAGAAGCACATGTGCAAATATCGGACCTGGACGAAAGAAGAATTTTCGCTGCTCCGGATCAAAAATGGTTGTACCTGTAACATCTGAAGGAAGAAGGTCTGGTGTAAACTGAACTCTACGCATCGAAACAATGTTCCCTTGACCAGTATCGACAAGAGATTCTCCAAGCGCCTTGGCTAGTGTTGTCTTTCCAGAACCCGGATAATCTTCCAAAAGAACATGACCATCTGCCAATAATGCAATGATAACGAGGTCTATGACCGTATCTCGACCAATAATCGCAGCACGCAGACGATTTTGTAATCGGTTCGCCACACTCATGGCTGTTTGTACATCTGACATCAAAAACTCCTACTATCGTGAAAGATAAAATGAAAAAGGATTAAGCAAGCCCACCCATCGACGCCATAACGGGATATCTGCTCGCTCTTTTAGCACCATACCTGTTGGCTCTCGTTTCGTTTTGATTGGCTCTGTGCCAAGGGCATGTGCTATGTGGGAATGGGTGATACGAAGAAATGTCACACTTTGGACTCGCCGAGCAAAAGCCTCTGGACTCTCTCCTCGATCTCGACGAACACCATTTTCCGAAAGAGTATCTACCGCTGAAATATATATATGACGAGGATTATTCGACCACAAATGACGAATTCTACGATACAGCTTAATACAATAATGAAAAACAAAGATTCCCAGGACAAATAATCCACTTCCCCAAAACAAAGGCCCTTTCCATTTGGCCCATAATGCAGCCCAATCGATAGGCTCTTGAAAACGAGAATCTTCTTGCGCTTTCGATAATTCCATCAAAGAATCTTGAAGAGCAGGATCAGGAGGCTCTCCTTGCTGGTCAAGGTTTTCTGCTGGAGCAATATCAAGAGGAATCCAGCCTACACCCTCAAAATACAGCTCAGGCCACGCATGAGCATCTGCATCATAAATGACAAAACCATCTGTTTTGGTATTTTGCATATCCACTGCATACCCAACACCAACGCGAGCAGGAATCCCTATCGAACGCCATAAATATACTGCAGCATGAGATGTATGAACACAATAGCCAATAAATTGATTCACAGGTCCAAATAAAAATTCTCCTGTTGGATCTGATGCTTTTTCATGTCGAACTTTTTTGGTGTAGCGTGTATTTTCATCTAGGTACAATTTAATCGCCAATGCTTTTGCAAATGGATTCTCTTGCCATTCCTCTGGCAGTTTTGCAATAATTTCATCGGCAAGATCTTTATATCGAGGGTCGGATGGTGCTTTTGTAAAATGCTCCCAAACGTTATCAGACCACTCGTCATCACCCATATCATAATACAAAAACGATTCATATTCTTCATTTTGTGCAGTGGAAGTAAAAGCATATGTTCGGTTAAACATGGCAGGACGAGGATTTACTGTTGGCTCATAATGTATGATGCTTTCCACACCAAATGGTGCTGTATGTGGTGCAAGAAGAGAAACTTTCCCATGAATTTCAAGACGTTCTTCACTATCTACAACACCTACCACACGTTTTGAGGTCGTTGGAAAACCAACAAATCCATCATAAGGGATCTCTCGATCTCGTGACGCATTGAGTCTTTTGCCCGTAAAGGAACTCAATCCTTCCTGTCTCATGTAAAAGTATCCAGATGGAGGCTCATAATCGGTTTCTAAGATAACTACTGCAACAGGCTTGGATTCACCTCCACCTCCATCATTAGGCTTAGGATTTCTGGAGCCTTCTTCTCTGGGATCATTCTTTCCACTTCCACCGCCTGAACCTGACTTGTCGTTTTTGCCTTGCATTTCTTCAAATGTTCCACTCGCACCTTTTTGAGGTTCTTCTTTATTCAATTCTGTTGGGTCGATAAACCGAAATGCCAACAAAGCGAGAAACGGGAGAAAAATCAATGCCACCGGGATTCGTTTGGTCTTTTCAAGAAGCGTTACAACAGCGAGTAACAACGCCAAAACCGCCCCTACACTTCCAAGTACAAACGTTGGTTCGAGTCCATTTTCCCATGCCCAATCACTGAGCCACAAAGGCTGAAGCACAATATGATTTCGATGAGGAGCAAATGCGGAAGCGGCTGCCAATGCCAAGATCCAAAACTCGACAAAGTACATCGCAGATTGACGGATGGCCAATGTTCGAATCAGTGTAGCAACAAAGAAAACAAAACCAAAACCATAGATCAGCAGTTGAAGACTCAAAGCCTCTGTTATGCCCAAAAAAGATGAGAAAACATAAAAATGTGTAACAGACCATCCTAATAGCCATGTCAACAGGACGCCTAATATCGTACAGAAAACCAATGCCCGCTTCCGAATCCTCGTATGGGATAAAGCAAGTCCTGCAAAAACAGATGCGACTCCCCCCAAAACACCAGACTGGAGTCCCAAACCTTGTTGATATCCCCAAAAAAGAGAGATTACAGCAAAAACCATCAAAACAATCCGCATTGGAATGGACATTAGACGAATCAAACGGTTCATGACTTCCCCTTTTTGATGGTAATACTTCTTTCAAAAATCATACAAATACCTTTTGCATCTGCACAGAATCTACAATACTCCCCGTACGTCTGTCAGCAATTTGCACAGAAACATTCTCTACACGTAAACGTGTCATAACCTGCATCAGTTCTTGATATTGTAGCTGACAAGAATAAGGATTTTGGTCTTGTGTAAAGACAAAATCTCTCAATCGTCCAAATCGTTTCGATGGAACCAAACCGTCGATTCCAATAACAACCGAAACATTTATTTTTTTAGCCTGTTTGAGTACATGTTCAATCCATTTTCCTTCCTCTGGAGGAGCAAAAACGATGATACTCTGGAACCGTTCATCTTGCGCTTCTTGGACAAAAGAATCCAACATCTCTCCTTGTTGTTTTTCGGCAGCAGCGCTCCGTGTAATAAGATCTTGTGCCTGCTGAACATCGGTCACAATCGAAGAAGAACCATCCGCCCCAAATTTCCAATCGCCCCGTCCACCTTGCGATTGGATTGTAGCTTGTGCTGCTCCTGCACTTGCAGAGTCTCGTGGAGCTGCAATAAGATATGCAAGTATACGCTCTGCTGGCTGCAGTGCGCGCTCCGGTTTTCTAACAACCAATTCTCCTGTACGAGCATAAATCTTCCACAAAATATATCGGACTGGATCTCCGGGAGAATAGGTCCGGATATCAACCCGATCTCCGTATGGTTTACCCATAGGATGCGCTTGATCACCACCATCTTGCATTCCGAGAGCAAAAATAGGAGCCTCTAACTTTCCCATATTTGCCTGAACAAGCAAATCTACATTGGACTCATGTGCGAAACGTATACGGCAAATTCCAAAAATATCAGAAATCCAAAATTCTCGCTCAATCTGTCCCCAATGACCTCTGCGTGGAAACACCACTTGCTCTCCTGATCGGATGATCTCAATGGCAATATCAGGCTTTGTCCACCGCCATGAACATTGAACCAATGGAAACCACCACGGAATCTTCAAGAAAAACCCCGTCTGACATGGAAAACCTTCAATAATCCGAATGTCTTTTTCATTTTTGTGCTCACGTAAACAGAGCAATATATAGAGTGCACCTGCACAAGTACCCAAAAGAGCAACAACAAGTAATCCCAAAGCAACCGCGCCAACAATAATCAGCACATAATCAAGTTGCTCTACCCCTATTTTTGAAAAACTCCAGTACGCACCAGCCAGAAGCAATAAACTCCCCCAAGAAAATGGTTGGTACCCCAACACTTTCCATATCATTTGCCACAAACGAGATAACGTACTCATCGGTTATTGTAAGACGCGAAGAAGACGAAAGCCTGTTCCCTCATCTACTTTGACTGCATCCAAATTTCTGGCTTCCTCGTACTGTAGATTTGAATATACATCTCCTGCGGATCCCCCTACAGAAACACGTTTCTTTCCAGATAGAACATCGGTAAAAGGAACCTCTTGTTCATCTTTCCAAACCCACTCAGAAACATTTCCATACACATCATACAAACCCATGATGTTTGGTTTTTTCTGAGCAACTGGATGAGTCTGTTCTTGTGCATTTAGCGCGAACCATGCATAGTCCCCAATACTATCTTCACGAATAGATGGAGATAGGAAACGCCACTCTATCATCGTAGGAAGTCTATATCCAGTACAGCGTAGTCCTTCGCGAAAGCGAATGGATTCTTCAGAAATATCATAACAAGCGCGCAGACCTACCTTCTCTGATAGAGTATTGGCAAACTCTACAACCTCTTGAAAAGAAATACAGTATACCGGCTGCCCAGCATCGGGTAGAGCTTTGTTTAGATTATTTTCGCAGTCATGAACGACATCTTTGCCCATCACCTTTTTATAAAACCCCTGTGTTACTTCGCTTTGCATAACCAGCATTTTTGAAACTCCATGATTGAGCTCTGATGATGGGATACTAATCTCAGTGGAGACAAGTGACATGCCCTCTCCCTTTTTCATGCACTCTATAGCAGGATCAATGGATTGACTGCGAAATGTATTCCCACAACCCAACACTTCGTATGTTGTTTTTTTCTCTTTATCTTTTTTATCTGTATTTAACGTCGGTTTTCCTGGCAACACCTCGTCTTGTACAGACTCTTGGACGGGAGTAGAATTGCCACAAGCAGTTAAAAACCAAAACCAAACCATTATAAATCCCCAAAAAACCAATCGACATATGCGTGTTAAAAAAGCAAAGATACATCTCTCTAATCGTGTACATAGAGCATGTCACACCATTAATCGAAATAGTCCACTTGAGTCACACACATGAAGTTCAATTATCTCGTTTTACAAGATCTCTTTGATTATGCTCTGTTCACAATTCAATGATCCTGTTTCCTCATTCGTGCGCAATATACGCACTTGTGTTTTGGATGCTTGTGCTATCACTTGGCGTATACGATGCTCTGCTATCGCAAACACATCGCCCCAAATATCTCCATCTTTTAATTTCTTCCCTGTTTTTTCTTTTTTTTGAATACAGATGCACATACGATCCAGAAGAATAGATGCATGAAGTGTCGTCGCAGAACCTGCAAAGAAGTCAAGGATCCAATCTCCGGGAGATGTAGCCATTTCAATAAGACGACTTATTAAAGATATCGGCTTTGGGTACAAAAAAACCTGCTTTGCACCAAGAATCGAATCTAACTCTTTTTGCGCACTTCGTGTCGTACCACAATCATCAAGTAGATTTTGGGGAATCACATCATCCTCAAAGGAAAACATCTTCTGCCTAGGAACTCGATTCTGTTCTGGTCTAGAACCAAAATATAGTTCATTCTTTGATATCAAATATTTGATTTTCTCTTCTGAGCAAAGCCATTGTCGCTCCCATACTACTCCGCTCGGAGAACGTACCTTGAAATAATTCGGATGATTGGGATTGGAGCGTTCTTCAGAGAACGAAATACTCCCTGAAAACCAAGGACCTCGAGGATCTTGATCTGGATTGGATGTAGGGGTATACGTTTTTACAACACGTCGTTTCCATGGAGGAAGCTTCGATTTGTTTTTTGCATAACATACAATATATTGCTGCATGGTTCGTGAATGCGTATCTTTTTTTCCTTTGCCGTGAAGCCATAAAAAATTCTGTACAAAATTAGACGCTCCAAAAATAGCATCACAAAGCATACGAAGTTGTGCCAATGCATTATCATCAATACAGATAAAGATAACACCATCTTCCGACAACAATTCGCGCGCATATTGAAGACGAATTCCCATCATGTCAAGCCAGCGATGATGCTTTCGGAAAAATGGTTCTTTGGATTGACTTTGCCAGCGGTCTGAATATGCAAACTGCTTACCTGTGTTGTATGGCGGGTCAATCATAATCATTTTAATCTTTTTTTTCAGTACGGAAAGACGACGAAGAACCATCAAATTCTCTCCTTGAATCAAATGATGCATCGGTGGTATCGACCATGGATCTTCCCAAGACAAAGGAGCATCTTCAAGAAAAGGAGCCATAGGATGCAGCTCTAGCAAAGAGAGGATATCGGCAAAATTCAGCTTCCCATTGTTAACAAACTCCGGAAATACACTC
>NYTD01000309.1 GCA_002683315.1 Deltaproteobacteria bacterium
AAAAACATCGATCATTGGGAGTCAAACCAATATTTTTTATTTGCTGGGAAAGAACAAGAACCAGTCCTCTGTGGCTGACCAAAACTCCTTTGGGCCGTCCTGTTGATCCAGAAGAATAGATGATATAGGCACCATCATCAGCAGTGATTTGCTCCATATCAAGAGAGTCCGAAGAATCATATGTTGGAAGAGGATGGTATATTGAGCTTTTGAATTGAGTGGTGTGCGCGGATAATATTCGGTGGATTTGTGCATCATGAATATATTCCTCAATTCTTTTTGAGGGAAGAGAGGGATCAAGTGGAATGAAGACAAGACCGCGCATCCAACACCCCAACATCGCAGCCACAAGATCAAACGATTTTGGAATATGTGCGCCTATTCGAGAATGCTTGGGAAGATCGGATAGTGTATGTGCAATAGAGGAAGAACGACGCCACATCTCAAGATGGGTGTATGATTTTTTGTTCATCTCTATTGCTGTATGATGAGGGTACTGTTCTACAATCTTTTGATATTCATCTATAAAAGAGGAGAATTCCATGTTGTTCTACCTGGTTGGATATAGTCACGAACAGCATTTCCTTTTGAATTGTCATCGATACGAGGGGCTCCTTTGTTGGCTTGAAAATCACGCATATCAACAATGCGAAAATCCAAAGAGAATCGAGTACGTCCAAGAGATTGAGGAAGGGTTCTATGTAGATGAGCTCCAGCAAAGAGAAGGTTTTCTGCTTTTTGGCATGAAAATCCGATTGTTCTCTCGGAGATAATATCTTGAAGCATAGCAGGGTACTGGTTGCGATGTTTTTGGGAAACTTTTTGCCATCCGATTTTGAGATCCCATCCCTTGGCGACCCATTGATCGTAATCAAAGATCTCAGAAGAGTTGTGAACGGGGGTGTGAAAGAAATCTGGATAAAAGCAGAACGTTTCTTCTGGCATGAGAGAATCTAGGGGAATCCACCAGGTGATTAGGCTTTTGGGGTGTCCATACCAGATATCTCGATGAGGATAATATACGGCCGCTGCGAGAGGGTTGTGGTGTCCGTCGTGGTTGATAATGCGCAAACGAGCAGGGTCAAAAGCGGTATATGTATTGTCGAACCCCAGTGCTGCAATACATGAACGAATCGCTTGATGGAAGCGAGGTTGTGTGTATATTTTTTTTCGAATGATTCCCATTTCGTTAAAGAATTGTTCAGCGGTTTTTTTTCGTTCAGCCTTTCTGGGTTCTGTACCAAGAACTTGATACAAAACTTCATATACCATGTGCACCAATTTTTTTGAGGCTGTTGTGGCAGGACATTGAAAAACAGTTCCCTGATATAGTTCGTCTCGAGTTTTTTGATTGTTCTTGGGAAGAGTTGTTTGAAATATCATGGCTTTCTTCCAATACAAATACAGCGAAGATGATCAAGAGAGAGTGGCGACCCCTCTCTGTTTCCCAAAAGAGTAATATCAGAAAATCCGACTTCTTGAAACATAGAGACGATTTCGTGGCTTCCATATATTCGTACAGAAGTATGGTGTTGAGCACATATGACTCCATCTTTTCGGTATACCCACTCTTTTTCCATGCGAGAATGATACAAGTCCATGATTGTTGTTCGTTTCAGTGTGATGGTTCCCATTTCGGTTTGATGTGTACTATGCATTGTGGGTCGAAAATTTCGGAGGATACCAGAGAGATTCGGTATATCAAGAAGGTATGTACCACCAGAACGCAATGATGAAAATGCTTGCTCTATGAGTTTTTTATTTTCCTCATCGGTTGAAAAATATCCAAATCCTGTCCACCAGTTGAAAATTCCATCACAATTTGGGTATGTAAATGTCCGTGCATCTTCGCAGTACAATTCGCATGTCGATGATTTGGCTTTTGCGTTCTCTATATATAATGGCGTGATATCAACACCAACGACCTGGAATCCTCTTTTCGAAAGAGGGATGGCGATGGAGCCAATCCCACAACACTGATCCAAAACGAGAGACCCATTGCCAATACGTAATGCTTTTGTCAGAAAAGAGATATCCTTTTCTAAATCCGTACGATCTTTTCGTATAAGTAAGGTGTGCATGAGAAATTCATCATGAAAAGCTTGTACCCAAGACATGGTTATAATCCTCGTTCATGTAGGTTTTTTTGCATAAGTACCGCACTTAATATCAACATTAAGGGGCCTTCTGAACGATGTTTGTTGTTGTCTAAATATGCACGAACAGTTTTTGAATTGAAAAAAGGGATATCATCGAGCCAATGTGATCTTAGTGTATCTTGGAGAATTTCATTTCCGCGAGGAGTAGAAAATATATGTACGGGAGGAGCCAAAAAAGGATGTTTTGGTCTTTTGCAGAGCCAGTCAGGAAGAAGTGACGTCATACTTTCTCGCAAGATGTGTTTTTCTATTCCATTGTGTATTTTTTGAGAGATGGGAAGTTGTGTGCAAAACGTAAATAATTCGTGATCCAGAAATGGTGGACGTCCTTCGATGGAGTGCGCCATTTCCATGCCATCTCCAATACCGCGTAGAATATAGTTGGCCAGTGCAAGCTTGGTCCACATGGTACTCGCACGGTATACTGGATTTTGGATGCCTGAAAATCGTTCTTGTACAATATGCAGAGGATTGTAGTTTTGGATATCTTTTTTGGCTTGTGGTGTCATCCAAGATTGAAGTGTATGACCGAATTCAAGTTTCGCTTGTAGGAATGTTGGCATGTCTTTGCGTATACTGCTTTTGGGTAAGAATATGCCTCTTGTTTTTTGATTTTCTTGATTGAGAAGATGTTGATTGTGTTCCATTCCATAGTGTTCAATCCAGTCTTGTTTGAGATGAGGATACCCCAATAAGGCTTCGTCAGCTCCTTCTCCTGATAAGACGACCTTTACTCCATTGGATTGGACATGTTTGGAAAGGATGTATTTTGCAGGGAGCTGACCATTAATCGCAAAGCATTCTCCGTGCCATACAGCATCTTCAAGGTTTGTGATGATGTCATCTTGGGTGACAGGGACAATATGATGCTTGCTTCCGATATGTTTTGCGATCCTCGCAGCAAGAATAGATTCGTCGTAGTCTGAAACTGAAAATTGTACGGTGTAGCTTTCAAGTGGTTGTGGAGTATGTTGAGCACTGAGCGCCAAAATAGAAGCAGAATCAATTCCACCACTTAGATATACAGCGCGTTTGCAATGTGCATGAAGTCTGCGTTGGACTGCTTTATCCAATAGATATAGGAACTCCTCTTGAGAACCTTTTTTTTGTATTGTAAAAGAAGGTTGCCAATACGATGTTAAGGTGAGTTTTTTTTGGTGAAACACCAAATGATGACCGGGAGGGATAGAGGATATTTTTGTAAAGAGAGACTGCTCTGGAAGTGGGTATTGGTGCGTAAAGATATGCATGAGTGTGGTTAAATTCCACGTTGCCTGTACTCCCAGCATAAGAATAGCCTTTGACTCTGAGGCAAGATAGATTCCTTTTTCATGGATGGAGTAGTACAAAGGTTTGATTCCAAATCGGTCTCGAGCGGCAAAAAGTCGTTTTCGACGACCATCCCACAGAACGAACGCGAATTCTCCATTGATTTGCTCAAGACAAGAATCGCCATATTCTTCATAGAGATGAATTAGGATTTCCGAATCTGATTTTGTTCGGAATCGGTATCCTGCATTCGTTAATTTTCTTCGAAGAGTGTGACCATCGTATATTTCTCCGTTTACAACAGCCCATATGTCTTGTTTTTCATTGGTAAAAGGTTGGGGGGTGCTGTCGGGATCAACAATGCTCAGTAGGCGATGTCCAAGCTGGACTCGGTTGCATGAAGATGTATATAACCCTGAGTCATCAGGTCCTCGATGAGACAGGGATTGTAATGCTTTCTCAAATAGAGGATTTGGATTTCGTTCATGATTCCAAGAAGCTAAGATTCCGCACATACTGCTCCTATATCAAGTGGAGAACAGAAGATTTTGTGTTCTTCTTGGTCTTCGAAGTGTTGAGTGAATGTTTGTAGGGAGTGTGTTGGTCCAAAAAATTGCTGACAATTAATAGAATCTTCTTGAAGGAGTTGTATGGCTTTTATAAAAGAACCGTAGTGTGCTCCTTGTATTCTTATCTCTCGTTCTACGATTGTTTTGGTAGGGATATCTATGTTTGTATTCGTGCGACTTTTTAGTATGAGTATGCCTTTTTTTCGTAGTGAGGAGAGTATATGCATGATGTCATTGGATTGTACATTGGTTTCAATAATAAAATCAAAGTTGTCTTTTGTTATGGTTTCAGAGCATTGTACATACGTGAAACCATGATTTTTTAGGATTTCAAACGTAAGTGCGGCGATTCTGCCCTTTCCAAGAACAAGTCCTGTGTCTTTTGGGGTGATGTCGCAATTCATCACAGCAAGAGCAGCGGCAACAGGTTCTGTAAATGCCGCCTTTTGAAGATTCAGATTAGAGGGTAAAGAGAGCACCATAGATTCAGGTACTTCCATAAATTCAGCAAAGGCTCCATTCATATCAAGTCCAAGAAATCCATCAGTATATAAAGGATTAATGGTAACGGGCATTCCTTTTTTCAATGAGCTGTTGGCGGGAGCATACACCACGATACCTGAGCACTCGTGTCCAAGAATCCGGTTCTTACATACAGGAATAATTCCTTTGGCAGCCATAACGTCGGTTCGGCACAGTCCTGCATAGTGGATTTGAATCCAAACATTCGCTGGGGAAAATTGTTTTGTAATCTTCCTAACGGTTGGTGTATTATTTATCGATTGAATGCAGTACATCGTTTGGTCTCAGAGAGTGCATAACAAATAGTATAGTTGGTTGATTTATGAAGAACAATCTATGATATGAGTGTTTTGTCAAGTGAGTAAAATTCTAACACAAAGGCTACAAGTGCGATACATTGTTGATGTTGTAATCAGGATATAAATATGCGTATAATTATACTTTTTTTTATTGCCTGTTCATCGGACAGTAAAGTTATCTCCGATGATGGGTTGGTATCAGACCTTGTTGATGAAAGTCATGATGCCGATGGTGATGGTTTTATTCACTCCGAAGACTGTGATGATACTGATCCAGAAGTGTACAGTGGTGCGGAAGAAATTTGTGATGGTGTAGATAACAATTGTGATGGGGAAATAGACGAGGGACTGCTGACTGATTTTTATCTCGATGCTGATGGTGATGGCTATGGGACACAAGATGATATCATTTTAGAATGCTCTGCTCTTGAAGGGTATGTAGAGCAAAATGGCGATTGTGATGACGATGATGATGCGATTCATCCCCAAGCACCAGAGCAGTGTGATGAGTTGGATAATGATTGTGATGGATCGATCGATGAAGAGGTTGTGACCATATGGTATGCAGATACCGATGGTGATGGATTTGGAGATCTTGATGTTACAGAAGCAAATTGTATCCAACCAGAAGGATATGTAGAAAATAGTGATGACTGCGATGATGATGATGATGCAATATATCCCGAAGCTCCAGAGTTGTGTGATGAGTTAGATAATGATTGTGATGGAGATATTGACGAGGAGGTTGCTTCTATTTGGTATCTTGATGACGATCTTGATTATTTTGGGGATCCGAACAATTCTATTTTGGCGTGCTCCCAACCGGAAGGGTACACCTCAATGTGGGGTGATTGTGATGATACGGATAGTTTTTCGTACCCTGGGGCCATAGAATTTTGTGACTATGTTGATAACAACTGCGATGGCAATATAGATGAAGGGAGCGCCGTAGATGCTTCGGTATGGTATGCAGATGCAGATGCAGATTCTTTTGGAGATCCCACACAAACGATGAATGCATGTGAGCTTCCTAGTGGATATGTTGCAGACAATACGGACTGTGATGATACGCGTGCAGACAGCAATCCCAACGCCCAAGAATACTGTGATGGTCATGATGACAATTGTGATGGTGTCATTGATGAAGATAGCGCGATAGATTCTCAGGACTGGTTTTTGGAC
>NYTD01000310.1 GCA_002683315.1 Deltaproteobacteria bacterium
AATCGTAACCATCACTCATACGTATTCCAAGTGCCGTCGAGTGACTTGTCTTCTGCTTGTTTACACCATACTGAGCATCCGCTTGTATCATCCCAGATAGACCATGCTGATACGTTGCGCGCATATCTTTCTTTGATTTCGCTCTCTTCGTTATGATGTTTATGACTCCTCCCATCGCATCGGATCCATACAAAACAGAAGAAGCTCCCCTGATGATCTCGATTCTTTCTATGTTGGGAAGAGAGATTCTCGATAAATCTACAATACCATTTTTACTGCCGAGTAATCTTTGGCCGTCAACCAATACCAGTGTATGTTTGGGTTCCAATCCTTGCAAGGCTGGACTTGACCCCAAAATGGATCTAGAAATATTCACGCCAGCAAGTTGCTGCAAAACATCTGTAAGATCACCAATCCCAAAAGCTGCAATCTGTTTTGAGGAAATCACTTCTACGGTCACGGTTGATTGATCTTCTAATACTTCTGTTTTCGTAGCTGTAATAACGATCTCTTCTACATCTTCATCTGCTTTCGCTGGAGAAATGAGCAAATAAAACAACGCAGTTATGGGCCAAATAGTATTGTGCACGATCAAACCAAAGAAAATAAAAATGTAAAATTAATTGGTAATAATAATCATTATCATTAATTTGGTCTCTGTATTAATGATTATGATAATCATTATCAATATTATTCTTTAAAAAACTCTGTCACGCATTGTTTTATATCAACAGGAATTCATCGTATGCTAACCACCTTTCTTCTTTTGTTCTCTTTTATTTCGTGTTCTGACTCCTCCACAGATGCTACAGCCCAACAAGCACAAGAGACCTCATCATCTGAGGAAGCAAAGACAAAACCTGCCGAACCTCAACAAAGAATCGTATCACTTGGTGGAAGTGTTACCGAAACCATATTCGCTCTTGGAGAAGGAGATCGGGTTGTGGCTGTAGATGCAAGTTCACTGTACCCAGAAGATGTTTTAAAACTTCCAAAAGTAGGATACTATCGTCAGATCAGCACTGAGGGAATCCTCTCTGCTAAGCCATCCATCGTTATTGCCTCAGATGCTTCAGGACCAAAAGAATCCATCGAACAAATCGCAAAAATAGGTGTACCGATCACACAGGTTTCATCTGAAAAAACACTGGCTGGTACAGAAAAGAGAATTCAGCAGATCGCATCGTTACTAAACAAGAAAAAAGAAGGAGAAAAAATCATCGCGCAGATTCGCGAAGATCTAAAACTAGTACAAAAACCTGAAAAATCACCAAAGGTATTGTTTATTTATGCTCGTGGAATAGGAACATTGAGCGTGGGTGGAAAAAACACCGCTTCTTCAGAAATGATCACCCTCGCAGGTGGTACAAACGCAGTACAAGAATATGAAGGATACAAGCCTCTCAATGCAGAATCCATCATTATTGCCGCGCCAGATTACATTCTTCTTACAACACGCGGATTGGATTCTTTGGGAACCATTGATGATTTACTCAAACTAAAGGGAATTAGCGAAACCCCTGCTGCCAAGAACAAAAGAATTATCTCTATGGACGACCTTATGCTTTTGGGCTTTGGTCCGCGCACAGGGAAGGCTGCCGCAGAACTCTCAAAACTGTTACAAAAGTAATTTTTCTTCTCAATTTCCAATGCGAACCTTTGTCTTTTTATGTGCTCTCCTTGTTGCACTAACTTTTCTGTCTTTTTCGAATGGTGCTGTATCCATTTCAGTGACAGAATGTATGTATATTCTCCTTTCCACAATTGGATTTGATGTCTCATACCCGATTAATAATATACACCAAGGTGTGTTGCTTGAAATTAGAATTCCAAGAACCATATTGGCGATTATGGTCGGAGCAGGACTCAGTATCTCAGGTGCTTTGATGCAAGGGCTATTTCGAAACCCTCTTGCTGATCCAGGACTTGTTGGTATCTCAAGTGGGGCTGCACTGGGAGCAGCATTGGTCATCGTCTTAGGTTGGTCTATTCCGTTTTTGGAATACTGGACCCTTCCCATCGCCGCATTCATAGGGGCGGTCATTAGTACCATATGCGTCATGAGGCTATCACAAATGGGTGGAAAAACAGTCGTCACCAACATGCTTCTTGCTGGGATTGCGATTAATGCAATTGCTGGAGCCGGCACAGGTCTTATGGTGTACCTTGCCGAGGAAGATCAGCTTCGAGACCTAACATTTTGGACGCTCGGTAGTTTTGGAGGAGCCAAATGGATCGAAGTACAGCTCGCTTTTTTGGTCATCGTCATCCCTTCTTTCATCGGACTTTTTTTATCCCGTTCTCTCAACATCATGCTTCTTGGAGAAGCACAAGCACATATGCTTGGTGTATCCCTTGAGAAAATAAAAAAGACCATTGTTGTCCTCGTATGCATTATTGTTGGAAGTAGTGTTTCTATGACAGGAATGATTGGATTTGTCGGTTTGGTCGTTCCACATCTATGTCGAATGCTGGTCGGAGCAGACAACCGAAAAGTCATCCCTGCGAGTATTCTATTGGGAGGAAGCTTGCTACTCGCATCTGATCTGTTATCTCGCACACTGATTATGCCAGCTGAATTTCCTATAGGGATTGTCACAAGTATCGTTGGTGGTCCATTCTTTTTAATGCTTCTATCGATGAACCAAAAAAATCAGGTGTGGTGATGCTCTGTGCCAAAAATATCAGCTATGAAATTGGAACCAAGAAAATCCTTCACAACATCCATCTAGACGTCGTACCAGGAGAGGTTGTGGCCATTTGTGGACCCAATGGTGCGGGTAAATCTTCATTGCTCAAAGTCATAAGCGGAGAACTCAAACCCTCTGCAGGAACCGTTCATGTACGTGATATTGAATTATTACAATGGGACATAAAAAAACTCGCAACAATACGAGCGGTTTTGCATCAAGAGTCTTTTTTATCATTCCCATTTCTTGTCGAAGAAGTGGTTCATCTCGGACGTTATCCCTACCCCAAATCAACAAAAAATGATGTCATTGTTGAAGAGTGTCTTGAAAAAGTGGGGATGCAAAGCTACAAAAAACGAACCTATACATCTCTTTCTGGAGGAGAAAAACAACGTGTACATCTTGCTCGAGTCTTAGCACAGCTTGAAGAAGAAAGTGTTATTCCTAAATTATTAATGCTTGATGAACCTACCTCTGCACTCGATTTATCTCATCAAGAAGGAACACTGCATATTGCTTCCCAGTATGCAAAAAATAATAACTATGCAGTTATTGTTGTTCTTCACGATCTCAATCTTGCAGCAGCTTGGTCCGATCGTATTATTTTCTTAAAAGAAGGTATGCTCCACACCCAAGGAGCTCCAAGTCAAGTATTAACACCTGAAATTATCTCACAAATATACAACATCAAAACACGAGTTCTACATCACCCAGATACCAACCGACCCGTAATCGTTGTAGATCGAAGCTCCAACACTTAAATATCTCATCATCCAATATAGGAAATCTCATGTCCACAGAAACCAAAAAAGAATCAAATGAAATCAAAGCAGCTGAACATTTTGCTCGACAGGGTAATCCAGCACAAGATGTTCTTTCATGGTTGCATCAAGCTCACCATGGAACTCTAAGTACCTTGAGTGTAAAAGAAGAAACAGCCGGATTCCCACTTGGCTCTATTGTTCCATATGCACTAGACCGACAAGGACGTCCTTTTATTTTCATCGCAAACATTGCTGCACACACCCATAACTTGAAAAAAGATAACAAAGCATCTTTATTCATACACAATGATAAAGCAGATGGAGATCCGCAAAAAACATGGAGAGCGAGTGTTATGGGGACCTTCTCAAAATTAGTGTCAAATCAAGAAGCAGCAACACAAGAATATTGCGAATTTATCGAAGAAGATGAACAAGAAGAATTGATGGCTCGATATCTCGAAAGAGTACCCAAAGCAAAAGCCTATGCCAAAACACACGGTTTTTATTTTTGGCGGCTCAATAACATCAAAAGTATTCGCTATATCGCCGGTTTTGGAAGAATTTGTTGGGTTCCGGGAGAAGAATACACACAAAATGTCCTTCGAGAATCACTACAAAACATGAGAGCAGGTGCTCTTGTTCATATGAATGAAGACCATCAAAACAATATGTTGGAGATCTGCAAGGCATTTCGCCATACAAATGCAGAAGAGATCACCATGAAGTCACTTGATAATCATGGCTGTCTTCTTGTGTCCAAACCAGACAACAAAATGCATTTTTTTCCTTTTGCGAATGTTGTAGAAAAACCAACAGACTTTAAAAAAGAGATTATCGCTCTTCTTGTTTCTGCTCGAAAACACAATGCAGCCAACCCTTAATGTTAATCAGAAGAGAATCACTATTCGTGTTTCGTATCTTGCACCATGAACTTCGTAATTACCTTTCGGGCTTTGGTATATACCTTTTGCTCACGCTTGGGTGAATCAACCCTATCACGAGCCAATAAAAACAACCGAACCCACAAAGGTGTGCCAACTGCTTTTCTAAATTTCAATTGTGTATTCTCTGCTCGAATATCTTCCCAAGCCTTTTGAATCACCAACCAAGTCGCTTTCCGCTTTGGCCACCAATCTATCGCTTTTTGACAATTCTCCTCTGGAATCCGAATATATGTGTTGTACCCCTTTTCCTTCGCGATCGGAATGCGGGTATTTCCATCCAATTTTACCTTGGTATTGTATTGCTCATGAACCCAACCTTCTGGCGTAATTCGATGCACATTTGTCCGATCCAAAATCGTATAGTCTGATCTTTTTTTCTCTCTTCTTGGAAGTGGAGCATCTGAAGTACATTTCCAGAAATCTTCATCGGTATTATTCCACAAAGCAGAGCATTCATATCGAGGGCCATCATCAACATTGTATACGATTTGAGACCACTCTCCAGAAACTTCCTCTGCATTCGTTTTGGTCTTTTTCCAAGTATCGTGACCTATATATTTGTAGTGGGTTGTTTCCTCATATTTCCAAACCTGTCTCCAGTGTTTGATCATGGCGAGACCACTGACCAAAACATGCTGAAGAACGATATAATCTTCTTTATCTTCTTCTAGCGTCACCCACTCGATTACTGTGGATTTTTTGGGTTTCTTTAATTCATACCCCTCTTGAATTGCTTCTGTCTCCTTATATTGAAACGTGACCTCAAAACAACCCAATTGTGCTTTTATCGCTTCTTGTGGCGTTTGAGCATAGGCTTCCGAAGAAAAAAAGAAGACAAACATCATCATAAAATAGGATGAAGAAGATATGGAAAAAAATAATCGAATCATGAAATCACCAATCACACAAATTATAAATACGACCAACGCAACGTAAATTGTGCAGAATCCGTACCCATGCTACCTGTTGTATTGCATGTGTCCTGACCCGATGCATAATAGGCCTCCACAACAAGTTTGATTGTCGTTCCATCTGCCAATTGGATGATATGCGGATACATAGAAGTGGCGACACAACCAGGATATGTCCACCAAGATCCAAGTGACACTTGGGGACTATTTGGTAGCCCACTTGAATCATTAATAAATGTACAATCCGAAGTGTAAAAATCATCTTCAAAGAAAACGGTTCCTTCTGGTACCTGCTCCAGATCCTCATAGCTGGTTTCCAATAGCGTAACAGAGCCCACACATGATGGGCCAGAATCCCCTCCGTTCAAACGAAGAATGAATCTCTTCAAAGATAAATCCCAATCCATCGACTCTAGTGCTGTCTCGTCATCGATCTCAATCTTTTCTGCGCCAGTTGGCGTAAATCGTATATATACCCATGGATTATTTACTGCGTCCATGTACCCACCTGCAGATCCATCCACATAGGTTACGAAATCACTACCATCTTGTATCGTTTCTACTTCTCCTTCACTGACCTTATCATCTTGAAGAGAGAGATCCAAAATAAGTTCATCAAGACAAGTGACCTCCATTGCTTCTTCACAGACAGGCTCAAGCACCACTTCAGAGGTTTTTTCTTCTTCTTGACACGAAATAAGTATCCAAAATATGTTCATACGTCCTCAAACTATAGATTATATCCGTTTATTACATCAAAATGATGCCGTAATCGAATCACATAATATCATGAAAATGATTATCATTATCAATATAATAGATTTTAACACGGTACGATGCACTCTTGTATGATCTTTATCTTGTTGTACTCTGCCAACAAAAATACTCTTTTAGAGACTTTTAATAATACAATCAGACAAAATTCAATGATCGTTGTTCTATTTTGAGACAAAAGATTGAACGATGAATAATACATTCATATTGCCAGATCTTTCCTATTTTGAGAATATTTACATATGCTACAAAGCATCCTTATCTAAAAACCCAATCAAATAAGATTTGAAGGATATACTATTCTTCTATGATTCCAGATTTTCTTGCAGACTCTAGATACACTTTGATCAACGATACAAATATCCATGCGACATATTCCTCTTCACACAACACATGAAATCCTCTTTCCTACAAAATCGAGCCATAGTGCGCACGAATATGGAAACATTGGTGTCTATGTTATTGCAACAGTCTCTCTTATCGCCTTTGTGGAACAGACTTGTGGACAAATCCTCCATCCTTTCTTAGAACCAGATGAAATCAGTGTTGGAACCATAGTTTCCATAAAGCATAAAGCTCCTGCACCAATCGGTGCACAAATTCGAAGCCATGCAAAATTAATCAAGCAAAACAAAAATAAATTTCTCTTCATGGTTACCGTGTATCACAAAGATAGATTACTCCTTGAAGGAACACATGGAAGAGTCGTATGTTCAAATACTATTTTATCTTTGTAGGAGCAAAATATGGAACAACTTATCAACACATTTATCGCTGAGCCTGTGTATGGCATTATTGCCGTGGTTCTCGCAGCACTTATACTGTACTCTTTGGTCAAAAAAATCATTAAGATGATGATGTTTTTCGTATTGGTCTTTGGCTTATACATCGCTTATGTCGGACTAACCGGACGAGAGATACCAACAGATAAAGACCAGCTCAAAGATACGCTAATGCAAGATGTTGATAAAGCAAAAGAAAAGCTAAAAGAAGGCTCTTCTGATCTGGTCGATAAGAC
This sequence comes from Deltaproteobacteria bacterium, assembly GCA_002683315.1. Lineage (GTDB taxonomy): Bacteria > Myxococcota_A > UBA796 > UBA796 > UBA796. The sequence continues at coordinate 7,102 of NYTD01000310.1, forward strand.
CAAGGATACAATCAAAGAAGGTGTAAAAGAAGGAACCAAAGAAGTCATAAAAGAAGAACTTGACACCAAAACAAAGTAACCGCCTATTCCACAAGCCACATACGCAATAAAGAACCCGCACTTACTTCGTCTTGGGATACAGCAACGACATCTTCACCATCGGCTACAAATACAAGTGGTTTACACGATGTATAATTGGGAATCTTATCCTTCTTTTTCCATTTCTGATGATTTTTATGATGGTATAAAATTACAAAATCACCCCATGTTGTATCCAAAAAGAAAATCTCTGCATTCTTTTTTTTCTCGGTCGTAGTGACCTTGGAACCTTTCATTGTCAAAAACCGTCCCGAAGAATCTTGTAGAACAATCGGCTGAAAACCATATGAGGAGTTGGGTCCAACCGGAACAAGCAAAAACGAAGAACGAATATCTGGGTATTCAGATGAAGCGACGAGTTGTGATCCCACGGTAAGATAGCGACGATTCTTTTGGGCCTTTTTCCGAGATTGATCGGTAGAAATAACATGCTGTGGAAGCGAAAAAGCGACTCGTATTTTATTCTCTATGGCATCAGACTGCAGAGGAGAAAGCTGTAAACGTGAATCTTTGATACGCCACTCCCCCATTCCTGGCCAACGTCGTTCATCGATCTTTTTGGGATAATTTTCTGCGGCCTGTTGCTCGTCTCGTTGATACTTTACATACAAACCAGAAGAGAAGAATAAAAATACAGATGTATCAGACCATGAGAACACCTGCTGTACATCTCCCCATTCTGGATTAAGATCATTCCAGATGGTATCGGAAAATAATTGTACTCCTTGAGCATCTACACGCATTTCTTTATGATCATATCGAACGACACGTCCAGAAGAAAGAAAGAAAAAACTATGCTGCTCATTCCAACGATACGCAGCTGTAATGAGACCAACAAAAGGAGATAGAGTACTCCATTTTGTCTCCAACAAAGATTTTGGAGTATCTTTCATTTTCTTTTGAGAGACATCGTATAAAAAACACCGACCGTCGGATAACAAAAACAAAACCTCCGTAGGGGTTTGATTTAAAGCTGCAACAATACGCGTACGAAACACTTCAAGTTCAGGCCAATGCTCGTTGTCAATAGGCTTTGGATATCCTTCGAAAACCTTTGAAGCCCCTTTTTGATAGCGAACATGGTTTCCCCCATGAAATATATACACTGAATCCTCAAACTCAAAAGCAGCATCATGTGCCATCGCAAAGAAGGACAATAAAAAAATAATCACAAAATCACCTTATGAAAAAAGAGGGACATGATGGATAGCGTTGTGCAATAAGCTGTGCAATCTTTTCCAACAATTGCACATCTTGCTGTGAAAAAGCATCGGGAATATCAGAATCTACATCCAAAACAGCAATCACATTTCCATCCCACAAAAGAGGTACCACAACTTCACTATTTGTTGTAGAAGAACATGCAATATGATCTTCTATGGCATGAACATCACGAACCCATTGCGTTTTCTGGGTTCGAGCAGCAGCTCCGCACACTCCTCTAGAAAAAGGAATCGTTAAACATCCATGACTTCCTTGATACGGACCGACACTCAATACATCGTGTGCAGAGACACAATAAAAACCTGTCCAGTGAAAATGGGAGAAGCCATGATGCAATGTGCACGCTGTTGTTGACAAAATAGTCATCCACGGATGCTCTCCTTCAAGTAACGAAAGCAGCTCAGAATAGATCTTTTCATGTATCATTTCGCCATCCCAATAGGACATAAATTGACCTTTCTGAAAGAATAAGTCTGTCCATATTTATACCAAATGTTTGTTTTTTGATCGTATATCACATACATCATCAATTATTCAGGAGAAAGTTATGGCTTCAACATGGAAAGATGCAGCATCAGTATTTTATTGGCTCAACGCAATTGGGCGAGAATATAATTTTCCTTTCCCAAAAGATGAAGAAAAACGAAAAGAGATGTCCAAAGAACTATATCCAGAAATTATTGCGCAAGCGGTTCACGCAGATTTCCGAAAAGAAATGGAGGAGTATCTTGAATTCGGAGCTTTTGGAAATATTCGCTTTCGATTTGATGAATATTACACATTCAAAAAAGAATCAAAATCCTTCTTTCTTGATTGGACACTAAGAAATCACGCACTTGGTCAGTATCCTCAACAATCATATTTTATCATGCATCGAACCATAGATGAAATCAACATAAAAGAGCAGTATGGCAAGCTCGTATTCACGATGAAAGACAACAATGATCGATACCCAGTCGTTATTCGTCTCTCCAAAAAACAATTATTCTTGCTCAAACCATTTCTGGAACACAACAATATCGACACATCTATTTTGAATCGCTCATATGACGATATTGCCAAAGAGCTTGAAGGCTTGGACTATTATGTTCTCAAGTACATCAATTCCTATGACTCAGAACGAGAAAAAATTGTTTATTGGACCTATTCTACGATCGCAGCCACTGCACAATCTTTGGTTGAGTCTTTCACCCAAAGCGTACAGGGCCAATTCCTACCGAGCTTTCACCCCGATGAAATCCCCTCTCCCAAAATAGAACAGAATCGTAGCGCCCAACGACACCATAGACAAGAACAAATTCGTACCAATGGGAAAGGAATCCTAAACATACATACATACAAACAAAATACTGTTCTTGAGATTAAAGGAGAAATGATCGGTTTTGTTCATCAGAAAGAATTTGAGTGGATGGGAAAGCCAAGACCCGATCTAATCCCATTTATAGAACAAGCCTTTACATCACGAAAAAAAGCCAGTTGATAATAGCTCTGCAGCAATAAACATCACTTTTTACCGGATCTAACTACAGGCATTTCATTCTTTCGAAAAAAAACTGTGAATCTCTTTGGCTAGTGTATGAGAAATTCCCGTCACATTAACCAACTCCTCGAACGAAGCATTTCGGATCGCCGTAATTGTGCCAAAGTGAGATATTAATATTTTTTTTCTCTTTGGTCCCAACCCCAAAATAGAATCCAGCACCGAAGTTAATGTTTTTTTCTGACGACGCTTCGCCTGATAGCGAACAGCCTGATTGTGTGTTTCATCACGTAATTGCTGTAACAATCGAAGAACGGGACTGTGTTTGGGAAGACGTATGGGATCTTTTACATGCAGCAACACAAGCTTATCACTCTCATCAAGCTTTCCTTTTTTGTGCTCTGTTCGTGGTTTGGCAATCCCAATCATTGGAACCATACAATCAAGATCACTCAATACTGCACGTGCTATATTCAGCTGACCTCGCCCTCCATCAACAACGAGTAAGTCAGGAAACTCCCATCCTTTTTGTCCTTCTTTGGCCCGTAAAAATCGACGTTCCAAAACATTTCGCATGGAACCATAATCATCTCCACCAAGCTCTGCTGGAATTCGAAATTTGCGAAAAAGAGACTTTTCAGGTTTTCCATCGATGAATGTCACCATACTGGCTACGGGATTGGTTCCAGAAAGATGAGAATTATCGAAGCACTCCATACGGTATGGGAGCTTGCTCAACTGGCAAATTCTCTGAACATCTCGCAGTACAAGCTCTCGTGCTTCTTCTTGCGTTCGCAAACGAGAAAATGCAGCATGTGCATTTTTTTGGGCTAGCTCTACAAGTTTTTTCTTTTCGCCTTTTTGCGGAACCAAGAGGTAGACCTTTCTTTTTCGAATATCGGATAAAACTTCTTGCACAGCCATGATTTCAAAGGGATCTACCTGTACCAATACTTCTTTGGGTACAGAAGTTTGGGTATACCACTCTACAAGTAGTGTCGAGATCAATGCAGATGCATCTGATTCCATCACATCGGGCAAATTGATCATCACGACTTCCTGACGCATTCCTCCTCGAACAGGTAAAATCGCAACCATCCCCCTTTCTCCCTCAAGATAGAGACCCCAAATATCTTGATCAACCTGTTTTTTTTGCACCACTTGTTGGTTTTCAAGAGTTTTTTCAAGAATAAAAATCAAATCTCTACGTTTTGCAGCCTCTTCAAACCGTTCTTGTTCCGCCAACCACATCATTTGTTTTTTGGTTTGCGTAATGACCTCTTGGTTGTTTCCACGCAAGAACAGTACGACTCGATCTACTTCGGCTTGATATTCTTCATCCGTACACTTACCTACACAAGGTGCCATGCATTGATGCATCTGATACTGTAAACATGGTCTTTTGGCTTGCTTTAACTCTCGATCACTACAAGTCCGAAGTAAAAATCGTCTTTCTATGAACTGCAGCGTCTTTCGAATACCTCCTGCCATTGGGTACGGACCTATCAACAACTCTCCTTTCTGTGAAACACTCCTTCGCACAATATATGGATAGGGCCAATCTTTTTGTGTATTCATTCCCATGAATAAAAAACGCCCACCCTCTACAAGTCGGATATTAAAAGGAGGTTTATATTTTCCAATAAGATGGGCCTCCAGAATAAGCGCTGCCTTTTCATTTTCGGTCAAAGTGACCTCTACCGTCTTTGCTTTTCTTAGAAGACGGCTGACCATTCTCCGACCATCGTGCCCATTGATATACTGCAAAAGGCGAGCTCGTAATCGTTTTGCTTTCCCAATATACAAAATTGTTCCATCTGCATCTTTAAATATATAGATTCCAGAATCTTGAGAAATACGAGCAATCTGCTCACGTAACGACATCATAGACTTGAGACAAATCCATACAACATCAATATAACAAGCCCAAGTCCAACAATACCAACAAGCAGTAAAGCCCATCCATTACCATCATCATCAAGATCAAGCTCTCGTACCGGTGTTGATGACATCACCTCTTGTAAAATATCCTGATCCAGATTACTCTGCGCTTCTCCCCATTTACCAGACCCTAGCTCATCTTCTCGATGTGGATTCGCGGTAATACTTTTGGCAGACATCCATCTCGGTTGCTCACCAGGAATTACATCGATTGAAATATTATCTCGATTCGTCTTTTCAAAAGCTGCATTTATTGAATCTTGAACTGTCTGCTGAGCTACTGGTCGCTCACTCTCTGAATCATCAAATGAAAACTCAAAACCGGCAACCTGCTCTGAAAGTACATCCACAGATTTTTGTTCCACAAACAACGGTTCTTCTACTTTTTTCTGCTCATTCACTGGTACTATGATGGAAGAAACTCTGGAACTTGCTGAAACTTCTAAATCTTGTACATCTCTCTCATTAAAAATAGAGGACAAAAAATCATCTTCCGGCTCTGCTATTTTTTGCTCGTCTTGTGATAAAAAAGACTCTTCATCTTGAGAGTATTCTAAATCAGGATCTTCTTCATATGATTCTAAAGAATCAATATCTTGCTCTTCAGATTCTTCAAAAAACTCTGGAACAACGGGAGGGACTTCTTCAACAAGAGATTCTTGAATAGGAACTTGTTGGTGCTCAGGCAAAAGAACCTCCTCTACCTGTTCAAGCTTCCTACGCTCTACTGCAGCCTCAACCGCAATCACGCTTTGTTCATCACCACCATCTATTGTTTCTTCTGATTCTTCCTCTTCGACAAGAACAGATGTCTTTGGAGGATCAAGAATAATTCTAGGAGTTTGATCTTCATGATTGGGAAGAATAAGTACTTCTTGTGTTTCTTGATCTTGTTGAGAATCATCTTCATTTGTATTATTCGATGGTTCTTCCTCGTAGGACTCTTCTTGGGATAGGCCCAAGCTTTCTTCAATCATTAAATTGATATCCAACGAAGCAACCATCTCATCATCTAAATCTTCTGGCTCTTCCTTCGAAGCATCCCCTGAAAATTCTTCCAAACTCTCTTCTGATCCTACCTCAAAGACTTCTTGTACATCTTCCTCAAGAGATTCTTCTGAAAGGATCTCTTCTGAAGGATCATCTACAACCAGATCAACGTGAACACTCGGCTGAACATGTATCTTCTCTTGCAAAACGATAATCTCTACCGGCTTTGGCTTTTCCTGGTATGTATCTTCTTGAACAAGAGCAATATCATCATCTGAGGAATCTAATTCTTGATCCCCAATAGATAATACAGCCACATCCGGATTGACAGATGCAAATGGGAGACGGATTTGAGCTATTGTTTGCTCTTCTGGCTCCAAAAGATCTACTTCTTCTTCCGTAAAAACCTTAGATCGCGTGGGAATCGGTAATCGAATCTTATTTTCAGTAGGAATGGATGATGGAAAAGATATCTTTTTTGGTGCTTCTATCGGATTGTCTTTTTGAGAGACAAATGGTGAACTCCATGGATTATAATCACGAAATTCTACACCTTGTGGAAGTCTAGCTCTTGGACGCTGTGGATATAACTTAGGAATGATGGAATGCTCTATCGGAGGAAGCATATCCATACCCCATTCGTTCCCAAGGATACTTTTTAATTCCTTCTCCCAGTCCGGATTGCTCTCAGCAATCGCCACAAGAGATTGACGTAATGCTCGAGCCGGCTGAAGTCGAATATTAGATCGCTCTTGTCTAAGACCACCGACCAACAAACGAATTCGTTCATCTGAAGACTGAATGTTTTTCTCTCCAATCAAAGCCTCTAATACCCCTGCAAGCTGCCAACAATCTGTCGCTTGGGCGCTTGCATTCGAATCTGGATCTTCTTCTATCAACATCAAAGCAGGACGAATACTCAACTGCCCATCTTCATCAAGTCCCATACTTCTAGCGTGCAACATTCCATGTGCACTTCCGCTATCGTGAAGCACTGCAAGTGCACTCGCAATATGCCAAGCAAACACAACCGCAGCCTTCGTTCCAATCTGACTGTGCAGAGTATATAGGTCACTATGTAAAAATCCGGGAACAATTACAGCGAGTTTTCCACCAAATGGTTGAACATCAAAATCACAAAAAGAACTCCACTTTTTGGGAAGAGCAGATACTCTCTCTTTCCAACTTTGTGGAACCAAAAAGATCTCTGCAGCACCTTGATTACCTACGCCTCTCCAATGCTCTACCTCAGGGTGACTGGCATCAAGTATCTCTTGAAATGTATATCCTGCGACGTTTTGCAAGTCATAACCTCTATGTCATTGATTATATGTTGGAGCTGATAAGACACGATAAAGAATATGGTTCGTAAAGAAATATAATGTGTTTGTTTCAACACAATATCGTGACTTTTTTATAAACAAGACACGTTTGTGTTTCCAGAAAAATAACATATGCACTTCTTTACATAGATTCTCATGTGTTGTTGAAGAATTCACGACTCAATGTAACATGTTCAACAAAAGTAAAGAGTTGCATAGGCAATAAATTTTTGTTAGAAAGAATGAATTAAATTTACTACAACATGCATTTTTCAATGTATTTTTGAGGTTATCATGAACCGTATCGCAAATGCAGTCAAAAAAGGCCGCTGCACCTTTCTCATCTCACCCAAATATGCCGGTACAGATGAGGGGAAAAAACTCGCTGCAGCTCTCCCCACAGTACCACTTGAAGAAAATGCTAATTTTCTCCCCATTACAGCTGAAAGTTTTGCAGCTGCCAATCAAAATGCTGGGATTATTGTCATGCTTGATCCCAATATTTTTGATCCTTCATTTGCTACATTTGCAAAAATCTATAGCCAATTGAGTGCACAACCTCAGCTATTTTTTATCGGCAAATCATTTAATCGATTTGGCCTTCCTGCTTCTCTTCAATTTAAAAACATTCAGCATATCAAGACACGAGCTATTGATGTCATCAATGAATTCAGTAAAAAACCGGCACCAAAAGAAGCAAAGAAAAAAGAATCTTCTCACACTCCAAAAGCACCCAAATCAGTCATTGTTGGACGCGAAGAAGAAGTACAAACCCTCAAAGAATTTCTAACAGAAAATGACAGAACCGTATTCTTACACGGACCTTCTGGAATAGGCAAGCACTGGCTCCTTGAAGAGGCACTTAATTCTTTAGAAAGTCCCCTCAAGAGAATCCCTGAAATTCGTTTTGGACATGAAGTAGGTCTTGATACTCTATTAAGTCGAATCGCTATGGCTGGAGCACCTAAAAATGCTCTAACAAAAGCCCTTAACTCCAGAGAAAATCGTCCCAGCCCAAAGAAAATCGCACAAATAACTGTCGAGACCCTCAATGGAGAAGCCTTTGAAAACACTCTATTTGTCGTGTCGGGAGTAGAATCACTACTCGATGGTCGAGACTCTTCCTTCTACAAAGAAAGATCTCTTGAGATTATTCTTTCTGCGATCTTACGATCTTCTCTAAAAGCCAAGTTTGTTTTTATCTCCACCCAAAAACTGCAAACCCACACCAATCAAAACCTTCCTCTTTTTCTTGAAGTTCTCGGTCTAAAGCAAGATTCTTGGGAAGAGATGTTCGCTACATGGCATTTGTCTGAAGAACACCATGCTCTTGCGATGAAATTTGCAGACAGAGCACAAGGACATCCCATCGCAATGCGTTCATTAGCGGTATCCATTCAAAATGGTTTATCAGAAGATCTACTTGAGCAAAGTAAGCGCGGTATTGTAACCAACATCTATGATTCACAAGGAGTAAAAAAGCTCATTCAAAAGATGTTTGATAAGCTCAACAACCAAGATAAAGATCTCTTGGGACTTCTGTTACAGCTAAAGCGTCCATTGACAGCCAATCAGATGAAGCTATTCCTTGATGTTGACAGAAAAACCAGAATCGCTCTTATTGCTGCAGGAGTCCTTGAGAAAACACATACAGAACCCAAGCGTTATTATGTTCACCCAATCATAGAGACATTGCGCATCAAACCTCCATCTTTTGAAAAGATGGAGCAACTAGGGCTAAGACTTCTTGATGAAGCAAAGCGACTAAGACATAGAGAAAACGACCTACTCGAAGAGTTGTGCATTATTCAAATAGCCAACAATATCTTATCCAATGCTCGTAAACCTAGATTATGCTACAAAACAACGGTCTCTTGCATCGATCATATTCTGGCACCACTTCGCAGAGTGACCTTTCGACAGAGAAAATATGATATCGCGGAAAAAATGTTAACCAGTGCATTGAAGAAAGCTCCCGCACATCCAGATGCCCTTCTTATTGAACATTTTTTGACTCGCAAGAAGTCTGGAGCTAAGACACCACCTATGGATCCTCTACATAAGAAAGCAGGAACACCTGAAACATACCACTATGAAGCAACTCTCTTCGTCGAACGAGGACAACTTGATCGTGCAACAAAAGCACTGGAACATGGTATTGAAGCATTCCCAAATAACGCTCGCCTCTGTAGAAGACTCTCAGGACTATACTTGCGTCAATCCAAAGTAGAATCTGCACAAAATATTCTTCTAAAAGCAATCCAGATTCAACCGCTAATGCCAGATAATTATTCTTTCTTGGGAGATGTGTACACTCGTCTGGGAAGTGCACATTGGGAAAAATCCGAAACCTGTTTCGAACGATCCAAAGAACTCGGTGGAGAAACACCTCCATTACTGGTTAGACGAGCACGTCTTCTTCGCCTAAAGGCAATATCCAACCCCGAAAAAGCAGCCGAAATGTATACACAGTGCCAAGAAGTATTAAAAAAGGCTCTTACTATGGAAGAGAAAAATCTCGGAGCGAATATTCTAATGGCTACAGTACTCCTTGATCAGGGAGGAGAATTAGAGCAGATAGAAAAGCATCTCAAACCATTCCTTAAGTTCAAAGAACATACAGAGTCATTCATTCAAAAAGCACGTTATCTCGCTCGCAAAAAAGACTTTGTTAGCGCACACAACAGTCTAAACAAAGCATATAAGTTATCGAGTGGAAATCACTACGCTTTCTACGTTCGGGGAGAAGTTTTCTTTGCGGATGGAGATTTGAGCAAAGCACTAGAAGCCTTCAAAAATGCTTTAGAACGATGCCCTCAATCTGGTGCAGAACGCTCAATGTATGAACAAAGCATTGAACAAATGAAAGCATTCATCCAAACCGAAACTCATATAGAAAGCGAAGCACCAACAGAGACAGAGCTTATCGAATCATCGGCTATGGGTTTCCGTCGTGATCCTGGAATGATCATTCGTCGAAAAGGAGATGAAGAGGAAAGTACATCTGAATCAGAAGAAGAGGTTGCTGAATCTACACAAGAAACAGAGCAAACCGACGAATAATAAAACCATGAGTGAATGCGCCCTTTCTCAAAAGCTACTTCACACTATCATAGAAAACATATCAGACGATCAATTTCCTAAAAAACCGATTCAAGCCTGTGGAAATGCAGGACTCTTTCACCCTTCGAATCCTCTATCACCGCTTCATTTGTTTCAGATAGCATCTATTAGCATACCTACAGCATTCGTTATCAGTCAATATCGAGGCGCGGCAGAACGAATCGCCAAATGGTCAAAGAATGAAATGGTACGAGACCAAATCTTCTCTGGTACAGCATACTCAACACTAGGTATCTCACAACTGAGCACAAGTCATCAGCACATTGAACCTCCATTGAAGGCAACAAAAACAACGAATGGATGGTACGTAAAAGGTTTTGCCCCATGGGTTACTGGTGCACATCATGCCCAATACTTTATTTTGGGTGCCGTATGGAAGCAAAAGAAAGTACTCTTTTGCGTGCACGAGAAGCATGTTCATATTTCAGATTCTCCTGAATTGATCACATTAAACCAATGTGATACAGCACAGGTACACATTGATTCTATCGTGGATGAAAAGTGCTTACTTCATATATTTGGAGATGAGCCAGCTACCCAAACAGGATCCTTAAGAAGTATTGCAATCGCGATGGGTGTCACAGATCAAAGTATTTCTTTATTAAAAAAACAAACGATGATGCGTCCTATTCTCAAGGAAACACAATCAATGTTGGAAAAAGAGCATCAGAAAAATATTATATCTTTGACAACAACCGATGTAGATCGCATCATGCTACGCGTTCGTGTAAATCAACTTGCACTAAAAAGTGCCCAACAAGCTCTTGTTGCATGTAAAGGAAAAGGTCTTCTCGTCGGAGAAAAAGCAGGAGAACTCTGTACACAAGCATTATTTTTCTTGGTTTGGAGTTGTCCTCAGTCTGTACAGAACGCACACCTTAACATCGGAAGTTCATGATGCGAGCATACTGCTCTGCATGTCGGTATCCTCAAAATATGTGCCTTTGTGCTCATATTACGCATATTGAAAATAAAACACCGATTTTGATTCTTCAGCATCCAAAAGAGAGCAAACATCCACTGAACACAATTCATATTGCCAAACAGTGTCTAAAAACGATGGAGATTCGTCATACCCCCATTGATGATGATCTTTGCCATATGTGGACAAAAGATGCCGCGCTCCTATTTCCACACCATCAATCACTCCCTCTCCCTTCAGATCATAAAGGCCCACTTCTCTTTTTGGATGCAACATGGCCCAAAGCACAAGGAATGAGATTATCCATTCCATCCTTACGCACCAAAACCTGCTATCATATTCCCGTTCCGAAAAAAGGAGAATATACGATTCGTAAAGCAGTACGTCCCAATGCCCTTTCATCGATCGAAGCGATTGCAGCTGCACTCGAACATGTAGAGCGATCCCCCAATAAATACGATGCGCTACGAAGTGCATTTCGAGCCCGCATTCAAATGCAAATTCAGCATATCGATCCGATTGTCTTCCAAAAGAATTATTGTGCAAAATCATGAGCCTACGATTCTACTCTATTCTTATTTTGATTTGCACCATTGGAGGAATTCTTATCTTTGAAGGCAATCCTTCATGGCAAGAGCCCATGTTTGTTCAGGGCACATATTGGTTTATGCTCGCCCTGCTACTAACATTTGTATACGCAATCAGACCTACATCTACATTGTTGATGGAACATCTCCAAAAACATGCCCTTGCGATTTCTCTGATCATGATAAGCGCCGCTATCCTCTACATATCAGTACCTTTTGAGCTCCGTGTACTTGCAGACGAAAGCAATCTGATTTCAACGTCAAGAAGCTTCTTCGATCACAAAGAATTTCAAAACTCCATATCTGGAAAATACTACTACGATAATTACCATAGCACGCATACTGCAATTCCCATTCGACCGCCACTATTTGCCTTTTTACTCTCCATTGTTCACAGCACTCTGGGATATAATCTTGAAAATGCTGGATGGCTAAATCTTGGATGTTGGATTGGGCTGGTCTATGTTCTGTATATAAATGTTCATAAACAAGCTTCGAATGTTGCGCTGTGTGTGATCCCCATAATGCTCTCTATTCCCATTCTTTCACTGTGCACACGTTCGGGAGGATTTGATCTTCTATCTGTCTTTTTGCTCGCCATCATCTTTCATATCATTCGCATCCTTGATGACCATCCGAATGATCGATTACTCTGGATGCTATGGAGTTCTCTTCTTCTCTTTATTCATACACGATACGAGAACATGATTCTTTTGTCTATCGTTGTCCCATATCTGCTCTACAAACATCAAATTAACAAACATCGATATACGGAAATCTGGACATCTCTCGGACTCTTCTTTTTGATCCCCAAGTGGTTTCAAATGCGATTCTCAAGCGGTAATTATGAGAATGAAGAAGAAGCCCTACTTTCGTTTTCCAATCTATATACCCACTTTGGTTCATTTCTTTCATCTCTTTTCGATATATCTTCTCAGATCCCATACAATAATGTGCTCAACATTATCGGAATGCTGGTTTTTGCTGTTCTCATATGGGATATCCGAGGCAAACGTATCGCCACACGCACAGGGTTCGAACTGCTCGCTATCACCATTTTCTCATGTATTTTCTTGGCACACTTTTTGGGGGATCCGCAAAACCAAACCTCACTACGTTTCTTTTTGATGTTGAACATCACGCTGGCTTTGCTGACCATATACATACTTATCCGACTTCATATATCGACGAGATTCATTTTTCTTTTCTCTGTGGCTATGGCATGTATATACCATCCCATCAGTGTTCGAAATGAATATATGAATGCGCTTGTATATCCTCGAGAAGCACGTATTGTGTACGATATCCTCAAACCACACCGATCTAGCAATACACTTGTACTGGTCGATATGCCCGGTGCTTTTGTGATACAAGATGTTGGAGCCTTGAGTATTGAATACGCCAATCTCAATATCCAAGAGATGAATGAGGAATTTCACCAACATTTATATGAGCGAATCTTGGTCGTACAACGAATCATGCATGATACACAGCAGGCTATAGAAGAAGATCTACTCAATGATCAATACCGACTACTTCCTCTTGTCAGCCATCAAACCAGTGATGAGTACTTTTTGAGAATCTCTGAAGTATTGGATATCGAACCGCTTCCTCAAGAAGAGAATTAGAAAAGGGTGGCATTTGCCACCCAGAATCAAAGTCAGTATTTTGATTAGAATTCGTCTGCAGCAAAATCCATAATGGCATCTTTACCTGAACGAACAATAGCCGCATGAGAATAAATCTCAGGGAAAACGTGTCGGAAGAAGAAACGTGCAAGCTTAATCTTTTGCTTGCTCAAGTCATGATTCATTTCAAGTGCGGCACGGGCTTGGTGTAGCCAAGAGAAGGCAAATGTGGCATAACCAAACACATTGAGGTACTCGGAAGCAACAGCTCCAACAATCTCTGGATCTTTCATACCATTCGCTTGTAGATATGTGGAGAGTTCTGTCAAAAGTTTGAATGCCTCTTCACAAGGAGCAATGAATTCCGAGAGTTCTTCAATCTTTTTACAAGTAGCGACCAATCCTTGGTACTCTGCAGCAAAAGCAAAGATCTTTCCTTTTGGCAGTTTACGACCTACAAGGTCAAGAGCTTGAACATGATTTGTACCCTCATAAATCGGTGCAATACGAATATCTCTCATGTGCTGCTCGATTGACATTTCTTGGGTATATCCGATCCCACCACAAACCTGCATCGCGTCAGAGGTATTCAAAAATCCGCGGTCCGTAAAGAAGGATTTGATAATTGGAGTCAAAAGTTCGACGATGTCATCCGATTTTTTGCGCTGTTTTTGATCTGAATGATGATGTGAGAAATCAATATGCTTGGCTGCATAGCAAGCAAGGCCACGCATCGCTTCGGTTGTAGATCGAATTCGTAAGAGCTGACGCCGTACATCGGGATGAACCAAAATTGTATCGGCTTCGTGATCCATCTCTCTACGCTCACGATTCAAAGATCGACTTTGACGACGATTCTGTGCGAAGTACAATGCTTCTTGGTATGAGGCCTCAGACAAAGACAACCCTTCCAAACCAACGCTCAATCTTGCTTCATTCATCATGACGAACATGCAACGCATTCCTTTGTGTGGCTCTCCGATTAAGTAGCCTTCTGCATCATCCATACTCATGACACATGTTGGAGATCCATGGATTCCCATTTTGTGATCGACACCTGAACAATAAATTCCATTTCGAGTTCCGTCAAGCTTGAACTTGGGAACGATGAATGTGGAGATTCCTTTGATGCCCGGAGGAGCATCCGGAAGACGTGCAAGAACCAGATGGATGATATTATCTGTTAAATCATGCTCACCGAAGGTGATCCAGATTTTGGAGCCGTTTAGGTTGTACGAACCATTTTCTTTTGGCACTGCCGTTGTGTATACAAGTCCAAGATCAGTTCCTGCTTGCGGCTCCGTTAGACACATCGTTCCAGCCCACTCACCAGAAACAAGCTTGGGCATCCATGTATCTTTTTGCTCTTGTGTTCCAAACTCCTTGAGAGAAGATATCAAACCATGGCTTAAACCAGGACACATAGAGAGGCTTTTGTTGGTTGCTATTTGCATCTCGCCAATCATGAGGGAAAGCATATGTGGAGCACCTTCTCCATCATACTCTACAGGATATCCAATAGCGAGATACCCAGTCTCTACATACTTATCATAGGCTTCTTTGAAACCGGGAGGAAGAGATACGGATTGATCTCCTGGATTGTATTGTACACCAACCCGATCGCCAATCGCATTGGTTGGAAGCCACTTCTCGACAAGAAACTCGGATACATCGTTGAGTACACCCATCGCGGTCTCAAAGTCGTAGTCTTCAAAATCATCGAGAGCTGCAACATCATCATAGCCAAATGCTTTGAGCTGAAATGCAATATCTTTTAGTGGTGCTTCATAGTGCACGGTGGGAGTAATATAATTCGCGCCTTCATGATTCATGGTCTATCTCCTACAAAGGTGGTTCAAAAAATAATGAATGAGTATTCATTCTCTTTTGTAACCGATCTGTGACATTATGGATCTAAAAATCCTAAAAAATTATGACAACCTTGATCTTCGTTATTCTGCTCTGACGATGTTCTATTTTTCCTTCATACACCTACTCCTATTATTTTGAGATGACACAACGGTATCGTACGTTATCAGAAGACTGGAGGAATATATGATCATACGCTATATCGTTTCGTTTGCTGTCTTTGTTGCCATTGATGCTATTTGGTTGATGTTTGTTGCGCCATCCTTTTATCGCGAACACATTGGACATCTCATGAGAGATCAAGCAGATCTTACACCTGCCGTGGCTTTCTACCTCATATTTTTGGCAGGACTCAATCTATTTGTCCTCGAACCAAAGAAAGATAGCTCATACAAAGATGTAGCTCTATATGGAGCTGCATTTGGTTGCGTCACCTATGCTACCTTTGATTTAACATCTCAGGCTGTCTTTATCGATTTTCCTACAATTGTCTCTGTGGTTGATATCATATGGGGATCAATTCTTGCCATGTCTATATCCGTGGTGACAACATGGCTCATTCGACGAAAACAATCTTAATCTTCGATCCATACAAGATCATTAGAAGAAAGGGGAAGAGAATCCTCCCAACCTTTGTATCCGAGCTGCTTGGCCAAAAAGGCTACCGTCATCTCGTTGATGATCACATGAGCATCTTCTGGAGGAAGAAATCCTTCTCCACAATCATCATATGCCGGCAAAATATCACATGCATTGGTAAACGTATAGTGCCCTGCTTGAGGTAGTTCTGCGAGCATCTTTTGCGATGTCACACCATCATATAATGGACGAACACTCCATTCCATTGCCGTCAAATCATCCTTACCGCCGCCCCAAAAAAGCATCGGAATCTCAATATTGGCCAAACCTGACCCAAGAGCCTCATAACCTGCCGGCGTCATGGGTATACTTGCCCAAATCCGAGAATCATGGCGTTCATATATACCATCACCATTCTCCTGTGCGAACTGCGCAATATCATCACACAACCACGCACTCGGATACTGAGTACAAAAAATTGCCGTCTCCTCCGTGTTTAGCGGTGCCCCCGCCAATGCAATCGATGTATATCCGCCAAAAGAATGACCCATCACAGCATATCCATCCTCTTCTTGTACACAATCAGTAAATCTATCTTCCGAGAGAAGGAAATCATACGCATCAATAATATCCTCGGGCCTACGAAAGACCAATTCTGAATGAGGAGAGTCTCCCATATCGAATGCTGTATTGCCCAGATGATCGGGTGCTACCACCATAAAACCATGAGAAGCAAGAAATTCCATCAAGAAATAAGACTGATATCGCATACCACCATTGCCATGAGAAAATAGAACAACAGGCCTCTTTTCTCGACAACTCGGATCTCCTCCATCTTGCGCTGTACCTTCAAATAAATCATCATACTCGTGTATATCGATTCCAGTATCTTCAGTGGGATACCAATACTGAATATTCATCTCTTGTCCATGACGATTCACAAATAGATCATCTCTGGTTCCTACTGCCCATTCACCTTGCTGTGTGGGATCAATCGATATACTCTCTTCCTCTTCTACAACTTCTTTATCTGCACACGAAAACCCCAACAAAAATAACATCCAAACTCCATCTTTCTTTGCATCGTATCGCAAATCTGTCAGAACACCATCTATTTTTTGTGCCATGCCGATGCTATAATACTCAATTCATGACACACAACAAAGACATACATGAATAGGAAACTCAGTAGACGAGAAACATACACCTTCTCCGGATACAAAGGTCATCCATAGGTATTCTTTACGTTAATTTGGTGCCCAATGCGCATGAAAACCAAACGGGACACGACGTGGAATCACCACTTGCGCTGCCAAAGACAATGTCTGCGCATCATAAATGACAAGCTCTGATCTCTCTTTGCGTCTGTCTCGAACAAAGGTAGTAATGTATCCATCATCTTCTCCTTGGGCGTTGGGACGAGGAACAAATACAGTTTCTCCACCAATCCTCCCCTCTCCATACACTACATGCTCATTTTCGCCTGTTTGCGTATTGTATTTGATAAACCCATCAAATAGTAACGTTTTCTCTTTGGCTACTCTTGGATGATAGGCCCATTTGGATTTGACACCAATATAGTCATCATTGATTCTTGGAAACTCTGTGGGTGCATCATCAAGTTGATGTTGGCTCGCCTCTCCGGTACCCAAATTGAATCGAAACTCGTACAAGTATGGATGTAAACGCAAAAAGAACAGTCTAGGGATGGCAGGCTCTTCATCATGATCGCATTGTGGAAGAGGATTTTCAATACGACAGGCCGTCATCACAACCACAATATTTCCTTGGTCATCCCGCTCTTCGTGTGCGTTGATCGTATGGTAAATATAGCAAGATGGAAGCGTAAACCACTGACAATCTTTTCCATCATCGTAACGCGGCATCACACCAAAACGCGCTGGTCTTTCGCGATCAAATCGAACTCGTCTCTTTCCCTGCTTGAGTCTCTCAACATCCCAAAACATAGGAAGATCCAAAAATATTGTGTAGTTGGGGGTAATCGCGATGTCGTGAAAAAGACTGGGAATCGGACAATTCAAATCCGCACGATGTGTCACCAAACCATCTTTGGATATTACCCCACCAGTCAAATAGGGTCTCTTGTACGGATTATACCCAAAAACAATAAGCTCTCCCGTTCTTGGATCCAACTTTGGATGTGCTGCGATTGTCATGTCGCCCAACGTACCACCAAAATCTTCTGCACCCTTGGTTTCGAATGTCACCGGATCAACTGCATACGGCTGACCACTGAGCCACCATGTAGCAAGCAGCTGACCATTGTGAAAGATAAGATCGGTGTTTGCTGTATCTTTATCAAATGGACGCTTAGAGCTGGGATCAAAAGGCTCCAAAATCCCCTTCCATAACGATGCCTTTTTTTCTTCTTCTTCCACAAACCCCTTTGTTTGAACATAACGATTTCGATATGTTGCACTTCCTTCATGAAGCTGCACTCCATGAATCATCCCATCTCCGTCAAACCAATGGTACAAACCCTGTGGTGGAAATTGTGGATTGGGATTGTTCTGAACATACGCTCCCGATATATCTTTGGGAATCTCGCCTATCACTGACAATTCTGAATCCGTTCGTTCATCATCAACGGGCGCATATACATCTTGAATGTATGCAAAAAGAGAATTATTGGTCATATTGTCCTCCATCAACACGATAGAATACACTAACGTTTCTCGTTATGTGAGAAATATCTAAAACAAATCCACATCCAATACGGATTAACCTGTGATTACCTTTGACCAACTTCATCTCATCCCTCCCCTACAGAAATCTCTTCAAGAACAAGGATTTCATACTCCTACTCCCATTCAACAGCGAACCATCCCCGCTATATTGCAAGGTCGAGACATTCTTGGATGTGCCCAAACAGGAAGTGGAAAGACTGCCGCATATCTTCTTCCTATACTTCAAATGCTTGCACCATTACCAGCATCTCCAAAAGGTTCTCCTTATGCTCTTGTGGTCGCGCCCACACGAGAACTTGCACTTCAAATAGAATCGCATTGTACTCGTTTATCGAAGCATATCGACGTACATAGTGAAGTTCTATTTGGTGGTGTTCAACCCGAACATCAAATCAAAAAAATTCAGAGCCGGTCCATCGATATTCTTATCGCAACTCCTGGTCGACTTCTGGATCTTATCGTCAAAAAACATCTATCCATTACCTCTACCCCACTTTTGGTTCTGGATGAAGTAGATCGAATGATGGACATGGGATTTATTCGTGACATCAACCGAATTTATGCACAACTCCCCAAAAAGAAGCAATGCCTGTTCTTCTCCGCGACACTTCCTTCACATATGAAAAAACTCGCCCACCGGTTGCTATACAAACCGATTTCATTAGACATAAAAATATCAAACCAACCGAAAAACATCATACAAACAGCCATATTTGTGACCATACAAAATAAATATCCCCTCCTACTGTCTTTGCTCAAAAAGAATACCGAACCTTCGATGATATTCACCAAAACAAAAAAGACAGCCCAAAGACTCTGTCAACTCTTGCAAAAAGAAGGACTATTCGTCACTTCCATTCATGGAGACAAATCCCAGCAGGAACGAATAAAAGCCATGCAGGCCTTTACAAACAGAGACTGTTCTATCTTGGTTGCAACCGATGTTGCTGCACGAGGAATCGACATCGATCACATCCAATATGTGTACAACCACAACATACCACAAACACCTGAAACATATGTACACCGTATTGGCAGGACCGGTCGTGCAGGAAGAAAGGGGTATTCTATATCCCTTTGTGATATATCAGAAGCCAATAACCTTGTACAAATCGAATCTCTCATCGAAACCAAACTAAGGGATCATGTAGAACACAAGTGGCACTGCGCACAATCGTTCCAACAAACCATCATTCACCGTACAGAAAAACAACAAGAAAGAAAGAAAACATCAAAAAAAAAACGCCGTACGCCACGTCGTAAGACTCGCCGTACGCGCTAACATAATTACCAATTCGCAAGCTCTGAATCATGAAAGGCCCGGTATTCTTCCATGACAGAATCTACATCTCGACCTCTTGTTTCAATTGCATTTCCAAAGATCACCTTTGTTTTCTTCCAAAAGTAAAACGCCTTTCTTTTGTCATTGACCTTATCAATGAGATTATATCGAATGGGAATAATTGGTACTCCAGAT
The DNA here is from genome assembly GCA_002683315.1 of Deltaproteobacteria bacterium. GTDB lineage: Bacteria > Myxococcota_A > UBA796 > UBA796 > UBA796. The sequence continues at coordinate 27,051 of NYTD01000310.1, forward strand.
GTACATG